>JALOOB010000075.1 GCA_025454635.1 Anaerolineae bacterium | reverse complement strand
TTGCCGCTGAATGAAGTGTAGCGCAAGGGCGACCCGCGCGCAGTGAGCGATGTGACCGTTTGCGCGCTAGCCGGAGGAGGCGCGCGCGGCCATATCGGCGCGGTCGGCGGGCAGGCCGCGCGTGCGCCGCTGCCGCTCCTGCTGCCAGACGAAGAAGAGCAATCCGAGCGACAAGACGGCCATGCCGATCACGTAGGGCCGCACCGTGGGGTGGCTGTGGTTGAAGTAGGGGAGGAAGACGAGCGCAGAGACGGTCATGGCGACTGCCACGAGCAGGTTGCCGAACGCCCCGAGGCGCACTTCATCCCAGTCGCGCGCCTGAAGGATGGCGGCGGCCCAGCCGGCCCACCCTACCCACCATGCCGCAGCAATGCGCGCGTCAAACGGGTTGAGTTCCCAGGGCCAGCGCGTGTTGAGCCACTCGGGGTTAATAATCAGGGCAAGGCCGAAGAGCATCCCGATCGCGACCTCGAGGATGAGAAACCGGCGAAACCAGGCGAGAATGGGGCCGCCGGTGGTCAGCGGCTCCTCGGCCGCAAAGGTGGCGCGCGGGATGCTGAAGTGCATCACGATCGGCTCCATGGTGTAGAACACGATCCAGAAATGGCCGACCACGCTGCGCCAGTGCATTTGGTCTGCGTGCCAGAGGGTGGCAAGCAAGAGCGCGCCGGTGAACAGCAGATTGCCCCAGTAGGTCCAGCGCAACTGGCGCCAGTCGGGGACGAACACAAAAAGCAGGAAGAAGTACACCCGAAAGACGTATCCCGCGCCGATGAACGCCTGCGCGGCGCGCGGCTGGACGTCCCATGCGAAATGAGCAGGCACAAGCTGCGGGAAGAACAGCAGCCAGACCGCGAATACGGCGGCAACAAGCGCGCCGATGGCGCCCCATACTTTTAGAGTCCACGGCATCGGGATCATACTGGCGCCTCAACTTTCGCGACCGCCGGCGTTAACGCTCGAGAGCGTCGAGCGCGCTGCGTAGCATCGCGGCCCCGCCGGTGGCAATCGGCGCGCCGTGTCCGGTGCAGAGCGTGTCCGCCTCGAGCGCGGCCATCTTGAGCAGGGACTGCCCGTGAGCGCGCTTGTTAAGTAGAAACCCCGGCCACCCCAGCTCGAAGCGCGGCCAGTTGACGATCGCATCGCCAGTGAACAGCACGCGGCGCTCCGGCCAGAAGAAGGCCAAATGGCCCGGCGAATGGCCCGGCGTGGCGAGCACCTGGAGAGGCCCAATCGAGTCGCCCTGGTGGACGAAGCAATCGACGCGCGCCGGCGGGTGGCGCGTGAGGTTGAGGTTGTTGCCGAGTTGGTAAATGTAGGTGCGGAACGCGGGCTGGGGACGCCAGGAGACCTGTTGGGCGGACCGATCGCCGGAGATGAGGTCCGATTCCCATTCGTGCGCGTAGACGGGCGCGCCGCTCAATTCCTGGAGCAGCGCGAGCCCGCCCAAATGCGACCGATGCGCGTGGGTCATGATGATGTGGCGGATGTCTTGCGGCGTGCGGCCGAGATGTTTGAGCAGGGCAAGGATCTGCGCGGCGTCGTTGTCGTAGAGCGTGTCGATCAGCAGCAGGCCACCAGGCGCGTCGATCAGGTACGCGTGGACGCGCGCGCCCTTCTTCTGCCATAGGCTGTGGATGCCGGGAATCACATCCGTGCCCCACCTCCCTCGCGACACGATTGTTTGTGGCTTGTGCTTGATTTGTATCGCAATGAGGGCACTATATACCTGATTGAGGCGGGCTGTCAAGATGGCAAAAAACTCAGATGCGTGGTCGAGGGGGATGCGCGTGCGCCGGTGGGCGGAGAAAGAATAACCGACAGATATGCGCCATGCTCGCTTAGCCGCGAATCCCGCGAATTTGACGAATCGAACCGCGCTCCGGCAACTCGTCGAGCTCGCGTAATTCGCGGCGCCTTCGTCTAAAGCCGCTCGAATCGTGCCTGGAAGAAGCGCAGGTACTTCGGCTCGTAGACCATGCGCAGGCCGCAGGTCCCGGCCGCTCCATCGTACACGGCCTTGACCGCCTCGGCGGTCACGTCCATATGCGCCTGGGTGTACACCCGGCGCGGGATGGTCAGGCGCACCAACTCCAGCTTTGGACGGTTGTGGTCGCCCGTCGCCGCGTTGCGGCCCGCGCTGACGATGCCGCGCTCCATCGCGCGGATTCCGCTGTCCAGATACAGCTCCGCGGCCAGCGTCTGCGCGGGGAATTCGTCCTGCGGCATCTCGGGGTAGAAGCGCTTGGCGTCGAGGAAGATGGCGTGGCCGCCGATGGGCCGGACGATGGGGATGCCCCACTCTTCGAGCAGCCCGCCGAGATAGCGCACCTGCCCGATGCGCGAGCGCATGTGGTCGTCCTGCACCTGCTCCTCGATGCCGATGGCGAGCGCCTCCATGTCGCGGCCGGCCATGCCACCGTAGGTGTGCAGCCCCTCGAACACGACGACCCAGTTGGATGCAATGTCGTAGACTTCCTGGCTGTTGACCGCGAGCCAGCCGCCGATGTTGACGAGGCTGTCCTTCTTCGCGCTCATCCAGGCGCCGTCGGTGTAGGAGCAGAACTCCTTGAGGATTTCGGCCACCGACTTGTTCGCATACCCCGCCTCGCGCTCCTGGATGAAAAAGGCGTTCTCGGCCATGCGCGTCGCGTCGAGGTAGAGCGCGATGCCGTGCCGGTCGCATAGGGCCTTGACCGCGCGCACGTTCTCCATGCTGACGGGCTGGCCGCCGGCCATGTTGACCGTGCCGGCGAGGCTGACGTAGGGGATTTTCTCCGCGCCGTGCTTGTCGATCACGGCCTGGAGCTTGTCCAGGTCGATGTTGCCCTTGAAGGGATGCTCGTATTGCGGGTCGTGCGCTTCGTCGATGATGACGTCGACGAACGCGCCGCCCTGCAGTTCCTGGTGCGCGCGGGTGGTGGTGAAGTACATGTTGCCGGGGATGACGTCGCCCGGCTCGATCAGCGCGCGGCTGATCAGGTGTTCGGCGCCGCGGCCCTGGTGGGTTGGGACGACATACTTGTAGCCGTAGTACTTCTGAATGTTGGCTTCGAGGTGGTAGAAGTTGCGGCTGCCGGCGTAGGCCTCGTCGCCCAGCATCATGCCGGCCCACTGGCGGTCGCTCATCGCGCTCGTGCCAGAGTCGGTGAGCAGGTCGATGTAAACGTCTTCGGACTTAAGGAGGAAGGTGTTGAAGCCGGCTTCGCGTATTGCCCGTTCGCGCTCTTCGCGCGTGGTCATTTTGATCGGCTCCACCATTTTGATCTTCCACGGCTCGGCCCAACTGCGGCGGCCGAACTGCTGGCCCATGGTTTTGGGTTGGACGGCGTCGTCGTTCATTGTGGTTCCCACGAGTGCTCCTTTGCGCTGCGAGTGATGTAGGGTTGAGGATAACTGCTGCGCGGGGCGAACGCAAATTGAGGATTGAAGATTGCAGATTGAAGATTGAAGATTGAGGATGGATGCAGGGCGCCTATCTTCAATCTGCAATCTGCGATTTTCGATCAATCATCGAAGTGCGTTATAATAGAAGAAATCAGGGCCCCTAGCTCAGCGGTTAGAGCGGCCGGCTCGTGACGGACACAAGTCCATCCGTCAAGGGCTGCCCGGCGGGTAACTGCCGGGTGACACCCTGCCAAATTCGGGGAAGCCTACGCTAAGATAGCATGGTGATCCCGAGCCAAGCCCCCGCATGAGATTCGTCTTGCGCGGGGGAAGGTGTAGAGACTAGACGGCGGGCGCCCGACGGGGGGAGTTGACAGGCCGAAGGCAGGTCAGCCCCGCCACAGGGCGAAGGGATAGTCCAGCCCACAAACTCGTCCCGGTTGCGCGCGAGGCCTCGCAACGCAAGGATCTTGCGCTGGAGCCCCTTGTTCGGGCCGGGGTTGCGGGGCGGCGAAAGCCGCAGTGGGAAGCATAACCGGTTGGTCCTCGGTTCGAATCCGGGGGGGCCCACAGCCTGCAGGCGACGCGTGAAGACGCGTCGCCTTCGTTTTGCCGGGTCAGCGCCGTCCGCTCCTCCCCAGCCGAGGCAGCCGGAATGCCGGCGAAAAGGTTCAGGTCAGGGGTAGGTTACGGGCGGGCTGTGGAGGCTGCGGCATGGGACAAGCGTGCCTCCCGCTGTCAAGGCAGCGGGTGCCAGAACTGCGACAGCAGCACCGCCGCGGCGACCAGCAGCGCTGCGACCAGCGCGAAAGCGACAGTGATCTCCAGCGTCTCCTCGCGGCTAATGAGCACGGTCGGCAGGCTGTCCAGCACCTTCTGCAGCTCGCGGGCGCTCGTCGCGGTGTAGTACTCGCCCCCGGTCATGGAGGCGATGGCTTTCAGCGATTCCTCGTCGATGCCCCAGCGCCGCGGGCCGAAGCCGCCAGTGTCGCGGCTCATGCCGCCCATCCCCTGGCCCGGTCCGCCGCCGCCCTCGAACTGGCCGCCTTGCTCGGTGCCGAACCCGATCGTGTACACGCGGACGCGGCCCTCGGCCGCGCGCTGCGCCGCCTCAAGCGGGTCTACGCCTGTCGTTGCGACGCCGTCGGTGAGCAGCACGATGATGTCCGGCCGGTAATCGCCAGCGGCGGGAGCGCCGGGTGTTGGGGCCGCGACGGTCGCTTGAGCGAAGTCGTCGATTGTCTCCAGCGCGGTCACGATGCCGTCGCCGATCGCGGTGCCGCGGCCCGTGGTCAGGTTGCGCACCGCCTTCGCCAGCGCGTCCGAATCGGTCGTCGGCGTCTGCACGAGCTGCGCGATGCCCGTGAAGGCCACGATGCCGACCTGGTTCGTGTTCTTCTGCTTGTCGATGAACTCGAGCGCGGCCTGCTTTGCCGCGACGAGCCGGCTCGGTGGAATGTCGTTCTGCCGCATGCTGCCGGAGACGTCGAGCGCCAGCATCACGGTGGCCCTGCCAGCCGGGACGCGCGTCACCGTCACCGGCCGCGCGAGCGCGACGGCAAGGCTCGCCAGCGCGACCAAAAACAGCGCCATGGGCAGATAGCGCCGCACCTTCGACTGCGCGGGGATTGCTGCGCGCAGCAAGGAGAGGCTCGAATAGCGGACAGCGTAGCGCCGCCTCCGCCGCTGCACCGTCAGGTAGAGCAGGATCAGCAGCGGGATCAGCGCCAGCGCAAGCAGCGCAAATGGCCACAGAAACTTCATGGACGTCCTCCGACGCGCGCCCGCGCGCAGGCGCGTGTGCGCCGGCTCGTTACAGCAGCCGGTTAAACCAGAGCATGGACAACACGCTGCCGATGACCAGCAGCGCAATGCCTGCGCCCGCGAAGACTGACGTGACTTCCATCGCTTCGGGCTTCACTACCAGCTCCGGCGTCAGATTGGCGTAGACCTCTTTCAGGTCTTCCTGGTCGGCAGTCGGGTGATATGTCCCGCGGCCCGCGTCGGCAATTCGCGCTAACGACTCTTCATTCAGCGACGTTTGCACGCTGAACCCATCGACCTCGATCACGGTCCCGCCCGGTGTTCCGAAGCCGAGCGTATCGATACGCACGTCACGTTCGGCGGCTGCCACCGCGGCCTCGACCGGATCGATCGACTCTGTGTTCTCCCCGTCGGAGAGGACGACGATGGTCGACGCGGGGTAGGGGCCCTCGGGCAACTGGGCGAGGAGCGCGTCGAGCGGAGGCCCGCCCTGCGCCTCTTGCCCCGCGGCAGGTGTCGGCGCGGGCGTTGGCGTTCCCGCCTCTACGCCTGACGCCAGCCCTGCGTCGACCGCGATAGCGTTGAGCGCGGTCAGGATGCCCTGGCCAAGCGACGTGCCGCTGCCGGGCTGGAGCCGGTCGATCGTCGCGAGCAGGCTGTTGGTGTCGTTGGTCGGCGTCTGGACGGTGAACCCGCTGCCGGCGAACGAGATGATGGCGATTTTCACCGTGGGCGGCTGGCTCAAGACGAACTCGCGCGCGGCCGCCTTCGCCGCCTCCAATCGCGACGGCTCCACGTCGGCTGCGCCCATGCTGGCGGAGACGTCAAAGACGAGCGCGACAGTGCCTTCGATGCGCGGCAGGCGAAGCTGCGCGTGGGGGCGCGCGAGCGCGACGAGCAGCGCGATCAGGCTCAACAGGAAGAAGAGCGCGGGCAGGTGGCGGCGGAAGCCAGGCGCGGGGCGGCGCGTGGGGGCGTCTGCGGCAGGCAGCGAGAACGCGGTGCGCGCGGCGCGTCGACGACCCTGCAGCCGGAGGTAAAGCAGGACGACAACCGGCGCAAGGAGCAGGAGCAAGAGCATGGACGGCCAGAGGAAGGTCATCCCGCCACCTCCGCCTTTGCGGCAGGGAGAGGCGCGGCCTTACCCGCATGGCGGCGCCTGCGGGCCGCGGCGAAGCGCATGATCGCGCGGACCAGGTCCTCGCCTGTCGACACGGCCCACGGCTCGACGCCGGCGCGACGGAAGGTGGCTGCCAGCGACTCTTCGCGCTCGCGCGCCACCTCCGCGAACCGGGCGCGGAAGCGCGGATCGTGCGTGTCGACGTAAAGCTGCTCGCCCGTCTCCGCATCCTCCAACCAGACCGGCCCGACGTCGGGCAGTTCGACCTCGGTTGGGTCCCAAAGCCGCACCGCAATGACCTCATGCCGTCGGTTGAGCAGGCTGAGCGTTCGCTCCCACCCCGGCGCGCTGATGAAGTCGGAGACGACGAACACGAGGGACCGCTTTTTGATGTTTGCGAGCGCGCCTTCGAGCAAAGCGTTAAGGTCGGTAAACCCGGCTTTTGGGAGCCGCGGCTGCCTGAGCAGGTCGTTAATAAGCCAGAGCACGTGATTGCGTCCGCCGCGCGCAGGAATCAGCCGAGCCGCCCGCCGGCCCGACTGCTCAGGCCGCCCCCCGCTGTACAAAATGGCGCCGACGCGGTTGCCGTGGCGCGTCATCACCCGGCCCAGCGTGCCCACCAGATCGATAAGAACTGCGCGCTTCTCCGCCTGAACAGTGCCAAAATCCATCGACGGGCTGAGGTCAACCAGGAACCAGGCGGTTACCTCCCGGTCCTCGTGGTACTGCCGGACGTAGGGCGTGTCCATGCGCGCGGTGACGTTCCAGTCGATGTACCGGATGTCGTCCTCCGGCTGGTACTCGCGCAGGTCCGCAAAGTCGATCCCGTAACCGTAGAACAGGCTGCGGTAGTCGCCCTGCAACTGCCCGTCGAGCGGGCGGATTACCTGCCACTCGAGGCGCTGGAGTATGCGCTCCGGTGAACCGGCGCCCTCAGGGGCACGGGCGTCAGGCGGTGTGAGCGAATTTGCGTTCATGAAGCGGCGCCACCGGGATTGGGATGCGGTCGAAGATCTTTTTGAGCATGTCGTCGCTGGTCACGTTGTCGGACAACGCCTCGTACGATGGCGCGACACGGTGGCGCAGGACGTCGGGCGCCATGTCGAGCACGTCCTGCGCGAGGACATAGCCGCGGCCGCGCACGAAGGCCAGGGCGCGGGCGGTCAGGATCAGGTTGATCGACGCGCGCGGGCTGGCGCCGTACAGAATGTAGGGCTGTAACTCCTTCAAGCCGAACTCCTGCGGCTTGCGGGTTGCAGTCACGAGCCGGATCGCGTATTCGATCAGCGAGGGGTCGACATAAACCTCCTGGTATGCCTTCTTCTGAAGCTCGACGAGTTGCTCGGTCGTGAGCACCTTGCGCACGGCCTCGGTGAAGCCGGTCATCCGCTCGACGATGACGAACTCCTCTGTCGGCGACGGGTAACCCACGAGCACCTTGAGCATGAAGCGGTCGACCTGGGCCTCGGGGAGGGCGTAGGTGCCCTCCGTCTCGATGGGGTTCTGCGTCGCCATGACGAGGAACGGGTCGGGCACGGCGAAGGTTTCCCGGCCGATGGTCACCTGGCGCTCCTGCATGACCTCGAGAAGCGCGCTCTGCACCTTGGCGGGCGCGCGGTTGATCTCGTCGGCGAGGAGCAGGTTGGTGAACACCGGGCCGAGCGACGTGTTGAACTCGCCCGTCTTCTGGTTATAGATGCGGGTGCCCACAAGGTCGGCGGGCACGAGGTCGGGCGTGAACTGGATGCGCTTGAACTCGCCGCCGATAGCGTCGGCGAGGGTCTTGATGGCCATGGTTTTGGCGAGGCCGGGCACGCCCTCCACGAGGACGTGGCCGCGGGCGAGCAGGGCCACGACCAGCCGCTCGAGCAGGTGGTCCTGGCCGACGATCACCTTTTTGACCTCGTAAAGGACTTTTTCGACCGTCTTACGGTTCTCAGAAGTCGCGTTAACGTCCACGAAAATCTCCTTAAGTGGCCTTATCTTGCGCTAATAGCGCGGCCCCCCCGCGCCACTTGCGGCGACGGTGATCGGAACGGCAAATCCAATGCCGACGAAGAACTCGTCGTCGGTCGGGTTGAGGATGCCGACCACGATGCCGATGACCTGACCGTAGCGGTTGAGCAGGGGACCGCCCGAGTTGCCGGGGTTCACTGCGGTGTCGACCTGGATCAGGCCCTCGATGCGGCGGCGGCTGCCTTCGGCCTGGAAGTCGCGCTCGAAGCCGGAGATGACGCCGGCGCTCAGGGAGGCGTAGAGGCCGAACGGGCTGCCGACGGCGAATGCTTCGTCGCCGACGCGCGACGCGTTGGGATTGCCCATGACGGCCGGCACGAGGATGTCCGGCAACGCGTCGGGCTGGAGGACGGCGATGTCCTTGTCCGGCTGGCTCGACTCGATCTCGGCCCTGGCTTCGGTGCCGTCCGCGAACAGGACCTGGATCTCCTGCGCGCCCTCGACGACGTGGAGCGCGGTGAGGATCTGGCCGCGGTCGGAGATGACCACGCCGCTCCCCAGCCCGCGCGCCGGCTCCTGGACGCTGCCGCCTGAGTCGTCGCGCTGCGGCTTGCCTTTGGTCTGGATGAGGACGAGGGAGGGCTGCACCGCGCGGTAGACGAGCGCAGAGTAGGGCGGCGGAGGGGTCGCGGAGGCCATGGCTTCGGCGACGGCCTGGTTGACCTGCTTCAGCGTGACGGTGTCGGCGGGACGGTTGAGCGCGGTGAAGAGCAGGAAGCCGAGCAGCGCGACGACGACGCCGGCCGCGAACGGAATGAGGGCGCCCGGCCGCAGCGCGGCGCGACGGCGGCCCTGGCCGTCCGTATCAGGAACCGAGTCCGCGCGATCGTCGCCTTGCATTGTGCTTGTTCCTTTCTTGCGCTCAGGCTATGGAGATGAATTATACGGGCTTACTGTTAGGTTTTTATGTAGGTTGCGTTAAGTTACAGAAGTCTCTTTTATGCGGAGCCGACGCCGCGAAGAGACGCATCCTTCGACTGCGTGCGACCCTGCGGGTCAGCCATCCGCTCAGGATGCCTCACATAGGCGCTGCATTTGGAATTCCCGGGCTGCGTCAAATGTTGGATGCCCTACGACCGCCGACCTGCTATAATGAACCGAGCCAGGTTGTGGCATTAATGTCAGCGCGAGGAGGCACGGCGTGGCGATACGGGTGATGATCGTAGACGACCACAGCATGGTGCGGCAGGGGCTCCAGATGTACTTCGAGGGCGACCCCGAGGTTGACATCGTGGGCGAAGCCCGCAACGGAGAAGAAGCCTTGCGCCTCGCGGAAACAGTCTGCCCCCAGGTTATCCTCATGGATCTGCTGATGCCCGTTGTCGATGGGTTCCAGGCCATCAAGACTCTCCGGCGAATCCTCCCCACAGCGCATATTGTGGCGATGACCAGCGTGGTTGAGGAGGCCGGTGTGCACCGCGCGATTGAAGCGGGCGCGATCAGCTATGTGCTGAAGGACACACGGCCGGACGAGTTGCGCGACGCGGTGCTGGCCGCGGCGGAGGGCCGGGTGTGTTTCCCCCATGAATCGGCGGGCCGGTTGATGCGCGATGCGCACACGCCCGATGTGGACCCGCAAACGCTTCCCGATGGCGAGCGCGAGGTGTTGCGCCTGTTGGCCGCCGGCCGGTCGACGGCCGAGATTGCCGGGGCGCTCGGCTGTAATGAGGACGAGGCCGACGAGCGGCTCAACGCCGCAATGTCCGGGCTGCGACTGGGCGGCCGCGCGCAAGCCGTCCTGTACGCAACGCGCAAGGGGCTTGTTCCCGCAGACCTTCGCCCGTACCTTGTTTAGCGCCCACATCCGGCGCACGGCGAGCCGCGCACCCTCCCGCGGCCGCGCGGCCTGAGAGAAAGAAGTCGCCCGTGGAATCCGAACTGAAGGAAGCCCCCCGCGAAACCAAGCGAAGGCGCGCGTCCGACGACGGCGCGCGCAGCCCCGAACCAGATGACGCGCCGCAGGCGGCTGCGAACCCCGAGCCGGACGCGGCGACGGCCGAAAGCGACTTTTTCCCCGTCGTCGGCATCGGCGCGTCGGCGGGGGGACTCGAGGCGATCGAGCAGTTTCTCGACGGCGTGACGCCGGAGGCGCAGTCGGCGCTGGCCTTTGTGATCGTTCAGCACCTCGACCCCGACCGCAAGAGCCTGCTGGGTGACCTGATCGGCAAGCACACGCGCATGCGCGTCGTCGAAGCGACCGACGGCTTACACGTCGAGCGGGGCACGGTATCCGTCATCCCGCCGAATAAGGACCTCGCCCTGGTCGACGGCAAGCTCAGATTAATCGAGCCGGTAACGCCGCGCGGGCTGCGTCTCTCGGTGGACTTCTTCTTCCGCTCGCTGGCGAACGACCGCCGCGACAAGGCAGTTGCGGTTGTGCTCTCGGGCAGCGGCACGGACGGCACGGTCGGGCTGCGGGCGATCAAGGAGGCCGGCGGACTCGCGCTTGCGCAGCAGCCTGACACCGCGCAGTATGACAGCATGCCGCGGAGCGCGCTGGCGACGGGCCTGGTCGACCTGGTGCTGCCGCCGGAGGAAATGCCCGCGCACATTGTCGCCTATCTCTCGCGCGCGCTCGGGAAGACTCTGCCGGCCGTCGACGCCGGGAAGCCGGGCGCGCGGCTGAACGAGCCGCTGCAGCGCATCTTCGCCCTTCTGCGCTCGCACAGCCGTCACGATTTCTCGCGCTACAAGCAGAACACCATCCTGCGACGAATCGAGCGCCGGATGGCCGTGAACCAACTGGAGACGCTTGACGCGTATGTCCGCCTGCTCCAGCAGGACGGCGCGGAGTTGAGCATCCTCTTCCGCGAACTGCTGATCGGCGTCACGAACTTCTTCCGCGATCCCGAAGCATTTGCGGTATTGCAGACGCAGGTTATCCCCGCGCTCTTTGCCGGGAAACACGCGGGCGAGGCCCTGCGCGTGTGGGCGCCCGGCTGCTCGACGGGCGAAGAGGCATACTCCATCGCTATTCTCATTCAGGAGCAGCTGAGCCAGGCGAAGGTCGACGTGCGGCCGCAAATCTTCGCGACCGACATCGACCCGGCGGCCATCGACCGGGCCCGCCTGGCGCTCTACCCCAGCGGCATCGCGGCCGACGTCTCGCCGGAGCGGCTAGCGCGCTTCTTTGTGGAGGACAACGGGTCGTATCGCGTCAAGAAGGTCATCCGCGATACGGTGGTGTTTGCGGAGCAAAATGTGGCGGACGACCCGCCGTTCTCGCGCATGGACCTGATCTCATGCCGCAATCTGCTGATCTACATGAATGC
>JALOOB010000347.1 GCA_025454635.1 Anaerolineae bacterium | reverse complement strand
CTCGATGTGCGCGAACGCGGCCTTGCCCATGATGCGCTGCGACACCATGCGGCCAACCAGCGTGACCTGCTGCCCCTCAGCCAGTTGGCCCGCCTCGTACGCGGCGATTGCTTCCGCGGCGGTATGGGTGCGCGGCCGGCTGAGCCGCTGCGGATAGGGGTCCATGCCCGCAGCGCGCAGATCGGCCAGCTTGTTGCGCCGCACGACTTGTTGGTCGTTGAGGTCTAGTTCGGTATCGGGCATGGCTCGGCTTTCGTGGATTTAAGATTGAAGATTGAAGATTGAAGATTGAAAAGCACGAAAATCTTCAATCTTCAATTTTCGATTAGAAATTCATTCGATCTTCACGATCTCAAACTGCGCGCCGCCGCCGGGGGTCTGCACTTCGACGCTCTCGCCCACGCGATGACCCATCAGCGCCCGGCCAATCGGGGACTTGAGGGAGATGCGGCCTGCGCCGGGATCGACCTCGGTCGAGCCGACGATGGTATAAACCTCTTCGTCGCCGTACTCAGCGTCGCGAATGGTGACCTTGCAGCCGACATCGACCAGGTCCTTGTGGCCGTTGCTGTTGATGACCACTGCGTTGCCGAGGATGTTACGCAGGGTGAGGATGCGCCCTTCGACGAACGCCTGGGTGTTCTTTGCCTCATCGTAGCCGGCGTTCTCCGACACGTCGCCGTCCGCCTTCGCGTCGGCGATCTGGCGGGCAACCTCGGGCCGGCGAACGTTGATCAGATAATCCAACTCTTCGCTCAGCTTTTGGATGCCTTCTGCCGTCAAGTAGTTGCTATTCGGTTCGTCCATCGCGCGTTGTGCCTCGAAGCCCTCATGGGATGATCGTTCGCCTTCTGTCCGCCGGCGGGACGGCCATAAAAAAGCGCCGACGGCCAAGCGAATGCAACCGGATGGGTTGCTCGGCTTGCGACCGTGGCGTTTCGATGCGGACTAGGCTGAACAATAAAGAATGCCGTCAATGGCTAGACGGCTCTGACCATGGATATTATACGTCATGCGCATTCTCTACGCAAATTAACGCTCGGGACAGAGAAAGGGTGCGAAAAGGTATTCTGCCTGGAACGACAGCAGACGGTCGAAACCGGCAGTCACGCGAGTCCCGGTCGTCCGCCGGCAAGTCCACCTGCGCTAAGGGCGGCTCGCTGTGTAGGTCGCGCCGTCCGGGCGATTCGGGCTTTCGGGCAGCGCGGCAACCCACCACACGTCGCCATGGTCCGCCAGCCGTCGAATCTCCTCCCCGCACACTGAGCCGTCGTCGCGGAAGTGCGCCGCGAAGAATTCGCTGAATTCCTGCTGTGTTTCGGGGGTCAGGGACGCCCAGTCGACGTCCGCCTCCCACAAGACGTTGCGGGCTGCCCCGCGCGCGTCGGCGCCGCGGAACTGAGCCGGCAGCCGGTCCGCGTCGCACGCCAGATACACGCCGTACAGCAACCCGCGCTCCGGGCTGATCTCGCCGCGGCTCACCGCAGCGTCGATCAGCTCAGCGCTCGTGGCGTTAGGCCCTGTCTCACCCAACACCGCGGCCGCGAATGCGCGGTCTTCCGCCGCCGGCGCATCCGCGACGGACAGGGCGACCCATTGCGTCTTTGCCCCGGCCAGCAGCGCGACCAGGAACACAACGGCGGAAACCGCGATCCTCACGATCCACACTCCACTCGCTTTATAACCCACCATCACACCTTTGACGCATGCCTGCTCATACCCGTTCCACTACGTTCGATACACTGTCGACTTGCCGGGGTCAATAGGTGGTTACCGCCTCCTGCGTCTGTTCGTCCCGCTCCATCCCGCGTTCCATTACGTTCAATACATCACTCGTTACGTCACGCTTGTCGATGCGGTCGATACTGGTCAATACAGATCTGATTCGCGGCATGATCACCATACCATCTGTCGGGCTACGGCGCATCGGTCTTCAGTACGGTCGCAATCTCCGCGGCGCGGCAGGCTTAGTACGTCAATCATCACACAGCCGATTTTGGAACGACGGGGGCGCGGTGCTATCATGCCCGTCGCTCTGGAGGCCCATGTCGAATCTGCTTCGTTCCTTCCTCTCCGCCGCTTTGCTCATCCTTATCGCCGCCGCTTCGTGCGGCGCCCCGCCGGCCGGCTCAACGCTTGGCGACAGGCCCACGCCGATCCCACGCGCGCCGACGCCGCAGCCCGCCACCGACGAGGAAGCAGTGCGCCGGCTTATCGAGGCGGAGGGCGCGATGATGGTGGCGCAGGACATCGCTGCGCTCATGGATCTCTGGGCGGAGGATGCGGTCATCACGGACGCGAAACATACGCCTGGGGATGCGGGCGACGACGCGACCTGGCGCGGCAGAGACGCGATCCGCGCGCGCTATGTCACCCTGGTCTTCCCCGGCAACCCGCAGTCGGGCGGGGCCGTCGACGTGGTCGTGACGATCGAAGGCGACCGCGCAACCGCCAGGAGCACCACGCGCATCGGCGACGAACTCGCGCCGGGCGGCGACCAGTGGTCGTTCGCCAAGCGCGACGGCCGGTGGTGGATAGAGAGCCTCACGTATAACCTGGAGAAGTAGCAGGACGAGAACAGGATTAGCAGGACAGAGCAGGATTTGACAGGATTGACAGGGATTAACCAGACGCGTTGACGCGTCTCTCCTGCAAATCCTGTCGCAGCGGCGGCCGTCGGCTGCGCGGGAACGGATTCCTCGCAGGCAGCGTCACGGGGGCAGAGTAGACCGTGATGATTGGCCTGGAGGAGTCCCATGTTAAAGCTGCCCGTGCCTCGTGTTCAAGTGCTGCCGCGTCATGCGTTGGAGCGCCCGCTGCTCACGCTGGGGCTGCTCGCGGTCCTCTTGCTGCTGATGCTCATCTTCGCCGCGCGGCCGGTCTCCGCGGATGGGTTCATCATCCCGCAGCCGCCTGTTGACCGGCCCATCCCCTGGCGCGATATTCCCCTCACGGTCAAGCACCACCGCGTCACCGTTACCATCGACAACCAGCTTGCGACGACGAAGGTCGACCAGGTCTTTGTGAACGAGGCCGACTTCGCAGTGGAAGGCACGTACTTATTCCCCCTGCCGGAGGACGCGGCCATCTCCAGCTTCGATATGTGGGTCGACGGCAAGAAGCTCGAAGGCAAGCTGCTAGGCCGGGACGAGGCTCGGCGCATCTACGAGGACATCGTCCGCCGCGAGAAAGACCCGGCGCTGCTGGAGTACGTGGGGCGTGGCGCGTTCCAGGCGCGCATCTTCCCCATTCCGCCGCGCGGGGAGCGGCGCATCGAGCTGACGTACAGCCAGGTGCTCCGCGCGGAGAGCGGGCTGGTCCACTATCGCTACCCGCTCAACACGGAAAAGTTCTCCGCTCGGCCGCTGGACGAGGTGGCGATCAGCGTCGACATCAGCGACAAGACGCCGCTCCGCGCCATCTATTCGCCGTCGCATCCGGTCAGCGTGACGCGCGACAGCGAAAGGCGGGCCACCGTCGGCTACGAAGCGCGGGACGTCAAGCCGGACCGCGACTTTGACCTCTACTATGGCCTCTCTGCGGACGCGATTGCGGTCAATCTCCTGAGCTATAAGCCCTTTGATGAGGATGGTTATTTCCTTCTGCTCGTCACCCCGCCGGTCGAGCCCGAGGGCGCACCGGTGGCGAAGGACGTGATCCTCGTGATGGACACTTCCGGGAGTATGGACGGGGAGAAGATGGAGCAGGCACGGGGCGCGGCGCAGTACGTGCTCGACCACCTCGCGCCGGCGGACCGCTTCAACATCGTTGCGTTCAGCACCGCGACACGCCTCTTTGCCGACCGGCCCGTG
>JALOOB010000074.1 GCA_025454635.1 Anaerolineae bacterium | reverse complement strand
GTACGTGTCGTTGGGCCGTACTACCCTGACGGCGCGTTCACGGTCAGCGTGGAACTAACGCAGGGAGTCTGCGCGGGGGTGCTTTCCGTGCCCGACGCGATGACGGCCATCGCCGGCGCGCAGCCGGGTGATCTAGATCGCAAGACGCTGATCCTGACGGACTCGGCGCGGCTTAACGGCACGCCGGCAGAGGTCAGCGATGCGCTCGCCCGGTTGGGCCTGCTTGCCGCGCGGAGCGAGGTCGCAGGCGAGGTGATCGACTTCGCGGACGCCGCGCGTTATCCACGGGTGGCGTTTGCCAACGCACAGGCGGACGCGAACGCCGCTTGCCCCAGCGCGAAGAACGCAGCGGCGCGCGAGATGAAGCGCGTGATCGATGCCTACCGCAGCGCCAACGTCGGACCCGATGGCAACACGACGCTGGAGTACATCACGCTTGCGGGTGGACGCGAAGTCATTCCGTTCTACCAGTCGCCGGACGTGGCCGGGATGGCTAACGAGCGCGAATACGTGCCGCCGGTGGCGGCGAACACACCCACCGAGGCGGGGTTGAAGACGGGCCTCGTGCAGGGGCAGGATTTCTACGGCTCATCGGTTGCTCTCGACCGGGGGGGCCGCCTGTTTCACGTGGCCGACCTGGCCGTGGGTCGCGTCGTTGACACCGCAGCCGACATCGTAGGTGTGGTCGACGCCTACATTGCGAACAATGGCGTCGTGACGCCGGGCTCCGCGCTTGTGACAGGCTACGATTTCGTGGGCGACGCAGCGGAGGAGATCAACGCGCAACTCACCGCGGGGCTCAATGCTGCCAACTGCGCGGACACGAACTCGTGCGTCACACCCGATACGCTTATCCAGGCGCCGGGCTTGCCGCCGAGCGACCCGACCGCGTGGACGGCGGACCAGTTGCGCGGCAAGCTCACCGCGGCGGGCAGCGACGACATCATCGTGATGACGGGGCACTTTGCAGCGGGCAGCCTCGTCGCGGCCGACTACGTGACGGGCATGGCCGCGTCGGAGATCACGACCGCCGCGGCGGACTACAACGGCGCAGTCATCCTTGCGCTCGGCTGCCACGGCGGATTCAGCATCCCCGGCAGCGACCTGTTGCAGGATGTCAGCCCTGATCCCGACTGGGCGAAGGCATTCCTGCGGCGGAACGCGGCGGGCTTCGTGGCCGCGTCGGGCTATGCGTACGGCAGCACGACGACCATCGAGTGGGGCGAGCGCGTGTTTGTCGACCTGAGCCGGCAGCTGCGCACGGGAAACGACCCGGTGGCGCTGGGCAAGGCGCTCGTCAAGGCCAAGCAGGCGTATCTCGCGAAGTGGGCCGACCAGCTTGACGGCTACGACGAGAAGACGCTGACGCAGATGACGCTGTACGGCCTGCCGATGATGCGCGTCAACATGCCCGGCCAGAGGCTGCCCGTCGAAAGCGACGCGTCGATTGTCACGTCGACCGCGCCGGTGACAGGCGGTCCGGGCGCGAGCTACGGCCTGAACCGGACGAGCAACATTGCGATCCTGCCGGAGATCACGATCAACCAGGCCCCGCTGCAGGACATCGTCAACAACGCGACGATCCAGACGACGTGGGCGTCGGGGCGGGACGGCGTTATCGTTAATCCCTTCGAGCCGCTGCTCCCGCGCGAGCGCCGCAAGGTAAGCCTCGACAACTACGTCCTGCGCGGGGTGGCGTTCCGGGGCGGAGAATACACGGATCTGACCGGCGTGATTCCATTAACGGAGGCGCCGACCACCGAGACCTCGCGGCCGCACGAGGCGTTCTACACGGATGTCTTCTACCCGAGCCAGACCTGGCTCACCAACTTCCTGGACACGGTGAGCGGCGGCCCGACGCGGCTGATCGCAGTCCCCGGCCAGTATCGGTCGGCGGCCCCGGGGAGCGTGGACGGCACGCTGCGGACGCACACGCGGCTCGACTTCGATCTGTACTACCTGCCCGCCAACTGGGCGGAGCCGTCCAGCCCGGCCGCGACCAAGGCGGCCGCCGTGGCCGCCGCTCCGGTCATCCAGGGCGCGTCGGTCACGGAGGCGGGCGGCGTCGCGACCTTCAGGGTCAACGCGGTGGCCGACGGCTCGGCGGGCATCCAGCTTGTCACGATCCTTTACACGGCCGCGAGCGGGCCGCTGTACGGGAAGTGGCAGCCGCTGGACCTCGCGCCGTACGCGCCCGCGCCCGACGAGCTCCCCGACGAGACGCTGTGGACCGGCGCGTTGCAACTGCCCGCGGGCCAGGACCCGGAGCAGTTGGAATTCATCGCGCAAGCGATCAACGGGGCGGGGCTGACCACGTTAGCGACGAACAACGGCGCGTTCTACCGGCTTGCGCCGCCCGCGCCCCCGACCCCGCCGGCGGCCACAAGCCTTGCCTTCGTCAATCCGCCCACGACCGGCGCCTACCTGCGGGATGTGTCCTTCACGGTCCAGCTTACCTCCGGCGGGCAGCCCGTTGCGGGCCGGCTGGTGCTGCTCAGCCTGGCAGGGCAGCAGAAGTTCGCAGTGACCGATGCGGTGGGCAGCGCAACGATCACCCTCGCGCCGAAGGTGTTGCCCGGAAACTACACGGCGCAAGCCACCTTCCGCGGGGAGAGCGCGTACCTGGCGTCGAACGCTTCGTCGCCGTTTTCCCTGACGAAGGACCCGACGACTGTCGGGCTGACGCTCCCCGGCGATGCGGGCTATGACCCCGCGACCGGCATCACGGCGACCGCCTTCGATTCTGCCGGCCGCCCTCTCAGCGGCAAGACGCTGTTCTTTGCGCTCACCGGACCCGGTGGCAGCTTCTCTCGCGCGGTTATCGCCGATGTGTACGGGGTGGCGCGGCTGGGCGAGACGGGTCTGACGGGCATCTACGATATCACCACGTACTATAACGGCGAGATCGACCTCGGCAATGGCGAGACGATTGTCTGGCCGGACGACTATTACCTGCCGTCGTCGGCGAGCGGCGTCGTCGACTTCGGCAGCACGGCCGTCGCGCCGGAGGTCGGGCCGATCAGCGCGCTGCTGGACCCGGTCAAGCTCGGCCTACCCGCATCGGTGAGCGTCACGTTCACCGACGCGAACGCGGCCGACACGCACACGGCTGTCTGGGACTGGGGCGATGGCACAACCTCCGCCGGAACGGTTACGCCCGGCAGCGGCGGCGGCACAGTCACCGGCGCCAGGACGTACGCGGCGGCGGGCGTGTACACGATCAAGGTAACTGTGACCGACAGCGCTGGGCTGTCCGACGAGTCGATCTATGAATATGTCGTGATCTACAATCCCGACGGCGGTTTCGTCACCGGCGGCGGGTGGATCACTTCGCCGGCGGGCGCGCTGGTCGCGAATCCGACGGCAACGGGCCGCGCCACCTTCGGCTTTGTCTCCAAGTACCAGAAGGGGAAGAGCGTGCCCGACGGACAGACGCGCTTCCAGTTCCGCGCGGGTGACTTCGACTTCAAGAGCACGGCTTATGAATGGCTTATCATTTCCGGGGCGCGGGCGCAGTACAAGGGCTCAGGCGAGGTCGACGGCGTGGGCGGGTACAAGTTCATCCTCACCGCAATCGACGGCCAGATCGCGGGCGGGGGTGGGACGGACAAGTTCCGCATCAAGATTACCGATGCCAGCGGCCAGGTGATCTACGACAACAAGATGGGCCAACCCGATAGCTCGAACGACCTAACCGCGCTGGGCGGGGGAAATATCCAGATACACAAGTAAGGGACAGCGGGCCTGACAAGCATCGCAAGAGTTGCCAGGCTTTCTGTTGAGAAGGATCACGCATGGAGCGACCGGTCGCCTACATCCCGATTGACCGCGCGCTGGCGTTAGCCCGCGGCGAGCCGCTGGCGGAGCGCAGCGAGGGCGCGGCTCTGTTCGCGGACATCTCCGGATTCACGCCGCTTACGGAGGCGTTGGCACTCGAGTTGGGGCCGCAGCGCGGCGCGGAGGAACTGACCGTTCACCTGAATCGGGTGTACGACGCGCTGATCGGCGCGCTCGAACGCTACGGCGGCAGCGTGATCGGGTTCAGCGGCGATGCCATCACCTGTTGGCTCGACGGCGACGACGGCCGCCGGGCGGTCGCGGCAGGACTGGCAATGCAGGACGCGATGCATGCGTTTGCCGAGGCGCGGACTCATTCGGGCCGCGTTGTGTCGCTCGGGTGCAAGGTCGCCGTTGCAGCCGGTCCGGTCCGCCGCTTCTTCGTGGGCGAGCCAGGCTACCTGCTCGTCGACACGATGGCGGGCGCCACGTTGGAGCAGCTGGCTGAGGCCGAGCACGCGGCGGAGCGGGGGCAGGTCGTGGTCCACGCGGGGACGGCAGCGGCGCTGGAGGGGGCGGTGGAGTTCGCGCCGGACTCCGCGCCGGAACCTGCGGCGCACGTCGCCCTGGCGCTGAGGGGTGCCGTGCCAGAGATGCCGTGGCCTGCCGCACCGGAGCTTGCCGAGGCGGTCGTCGGGCCGTGGCTCCTGCCCCCGGTGCGCGAGCGGCTGTTTCGCGGCGCGGGTGAATTCCTGGCGGAGTTGCGCCCGAGCGTCGCGCTCTTCTTGAGTTTCGCGGGCATCGACTACGACGGCGATCCAGAAGCGCCGCGCAAGCTCGACGCGTTTCTGCGCGAGGTGGAGGCGGTGCTGCAGCGGCTCGACGCAAGCCTGATTCAACTGACTTTGGGCGACAAGGGGAGCTATCTCTACGCCGCGTTCGGCTCGCCAGTCGCGCACGAAGACGACCCGGCGCGTGCGCTCACGGCCGCGATGCAACTGCAACAGGCGACGGAGCGGCTGGAGTTCCTCGCGCCGGTGCGCATCGGCGTCGCGCAAGGGCGGATGCGCACCGGCGCGTACGGCTCGGCGTCGCGGCGCACCTACGGCGTGCTCGGCGACAGCGTCAACCTCGCTGCGCGGCTGATGACCGCTGCGGGGCCGGGCGAGATCCTCGTCAGCAGCCTCGTGCGCGAAGCGGTCGCGGGCGAGGGCTTCGGCTGGGAGCTACGGCCGCCGGTGCGCGTCAAGGGCAAGTCGGAGCCGGTCGGCGTCGCTCGCTTGGTGGGCCGCCGGGAGCGCCGCACCGCGGGCATCTTGGAGCCGCGCTATGCGCTGCCAATGGTGGGCCGGGAGGCGGAACTGGCGCTCATCGGCGCGAAGCGGCGGCTCGCGTGGCGCGGGCAGGGGCAGGTGGTCGGGATCACGGCAGAGGCCGGCCTGGGCAAGTCCCGGTTGGCGGCCGAGGCCATCCGGCTGGCCTACGAGCAAGGGTTTGCGGGCTACGGCGGCGAGTGCCCCTCCTATGGGACTCAGACGCCTTATCTTGTGTGGCAGACGGCCTGGCGCGGGCTCTTCGGCCTCGATCCCGATGCGCCGCCGGACGAGCAGATCGCGACGCTGGCCGAGCGACTCGCCGAGTTTGGCCCCTCGTTGCCCGCGCGGCTGCCGCTGCTTGGCCCCGTCGTCAACCTGGTGATTCCCGATAACGACCTGACTGCGGCGATGGACGAGCGGCTGCGCAAAGCGTCGCTGGAGGCGTTGCTGACGGAGTGTCTGGTCGCGTTCGCGCGGCGCGGTCCGCTGCTGATCGTTTTGGAAGACCTGCACTGGATCGACCCGCTTTCGAGCGACCTCCTCGAACAGATCGCGCGTGTCGCGGCCGAGCTGCCCGTGCTGTTGCTGCTCGCCTACCGGCCGCTGGGGGAAGGGAAGCTCAAGCCCGCCCTGGCAAGCCTGCCGAACTTCACCGAGGTGGAGCTTGGCGAGTTCGGCGAGGAAGAAACTGCGGCGCTCATCGGGTTGAAGCTCGCTCAGCAGCTTGGCGACGCGGCGGAACCGCCGCCCGGCCTCGTCCAGCGCATTAGCGAGCGCGCAAATGGGAACCCGTTCTACGTCGAAGAGCTGATGAACTACCTGCGGGACCGGCAGATTGACCCGACGGACGCGCGGTCCTGGGAGAGCCTCGACCTGCCGGAGAACCTCTATCAGCTCATCCTGACTCGGATCGACCAGCTCGACGAACAGCAGAAGGCCACGCTGAAAGTGGCGAGCGTAATCGGCCGGCTCTTCCCCGCGGCGATGGTGTGGGGCATCTACCCGGAGCTGGGCGGCGAGGAACAGGTGGCGCGGTCGCTCGGCGTGCTGAGCAACGTTGACCTGACGCCGCTCGACACGCCCGACCCGGAGCTGGTTTACCTGTTCAAGCACATTCTGACGCAGCAAGTTGCCTACGAGAGCCTGCTGTATGCGACGCGCGCGCGGCTGCACGGCGAGATCGGCGAGTACGTTGAGGCGCGCTACGCGGATCGGATCGAGCAGTTCATTCCGCTGCTGGCGCATCATTATGACCGGAGCGAGAACCTGCCGAAGAGGCGCGAGTATCTCGTGAAGGCGGGCGAACTGGCGCAGGCCGCGTACGACAATATGTCGGCCGCCGAGTATTACCGCAGGGCGCTGCCCCTGCTCGACGGCGAAGCGCTCGGCGGCGAGCGCGTGCGGGTTACGTTCAAGCTGGCGCAGGCGCTCGACCGGACGAGCCGCTTCGCCGAAGCCGCGGCCGCAGCGGAGGAAGGGCTGGCCGTCGCGGAGAGGTTGGACGACGCGCTGGGTATATCTCGAATGCAGCGCGTTATTGGATGGCTGCGCTGGAAGCTGGGCGACTACCCTGGAGCGCGGGTCGCTATGGAGGCCGCGCGTTCGGCGTCGGAACGGGCAGGCGACGCAGAACTGCTCGCCGCAAACCTGCTGAGCCTGGGGGATATCCAGCGGCTTCAATCGCGCTTTACGGAGGCGCGCGCTTTCTACGAGCAGAGCGGAGCTGTGGCCGACATCATTCGCGACGAGCGGGCGCGGCGAACCGCGCAGGCCAACGCGCTTGCCTCGCTCCAGGTTTCGGCCACCTGGCAGGGGCAGTATGACCGCGCCAACGCGCTGGCAGAGGAAGTCGTAGCGATCCGTCGCGACCTGGGCGACAAGCCGGGCATTGCGGGACTGCTCACCAACGCGTCGCTCGTCGAGCGCTACCGAGGGAACCTGGCCGTCGCGCGCAAAATGAATGACGAGGCGCTCACCACCTTCCGCGAGTTGGGGGACCGGTGGTCCGTGGCCCAGCTTCTGAATAACCAGGCGTGCGTGGCGAGCGACCAGGGCAAGTATGGCGACGCGCGGCGCATGCTGGACGAGAGTCTGCTTATCCGGCGCCAGCTTGGCGACCGGCCGGGACTCGCGCTTTCGCTCAACACACTTGCCGACCTGCTCGTGGACCAGGGCGATTTCGCCTCGGCGCGGCCGGCGCTCGCAGAGAGCCTTACGATCTACCGGCAGCTGGGCGACCGGACGGCCATCGCCTACCTTGTTGAAGACTACGCGGCGATCGCTGCGGGGGGCGGAGACGCTGTCCGAGCGCTGCGCCTCGCCGGCTTTGCGGCGGAACTGCGCCGGCAGGCAGAAACGCCTCTCTCGCCCGCCGAGCAGGCCCGCCTCGATCGACTGCTGGCCCCGGCGCGCGAGGGCCTGGAGCCGGCAGAGATCGAGCGCGCGCTTGCCGAGGGCGCGGCAACTGCGCCGGATGAGGCGCTCGAACTTGCCATGCAGTAGATAGGACCCACATTGAACCAACCCAACGTCGAAGGGGCCATCGCGTATGCGCTTGACCGCCTGGCGGCTGAGCTTTCGCCTGAGATGACCTATCATTCGCTGGCGCACACGCGCGACGAGGTGCTCGCGACAGCCGTCGAGTTCGCCCACGCCGCCCGGCTGCCGGAGCGCGATGCGGACGTTCTGCGCGTGGCTGCCGCATTCCATGATGTGGGATTCATCGAGCGGCCCGCGAACCACGAGATATGTTCCGCGCGCATTGCGGCCCAGGTGCTTCCTGCGTTCGCTTTCGATGCCCGCGCGATCGAACAGGTCATGTCGCTCATCCTGGTTACGCGCTTGCCGCAGACGCCGCGCGATTTCCTCGAAGAGCTGATGTGCGATGCGGATCTGAGTGGTCTCGGCGGCGAGGATTTCCTGGAGCGGAGCGCAGCGTTGCTGCAGGAGCGTCGTGCGTTCGGCAGCGCGTACAGCGAGGAAGAGTGGTGGCAGGAGCAGATCGCTTTCCTTGCGGCTCACCATTACTGGACGGATATTGCGGAGAGCCTGCGCGCGGCCGGCAAGGCGCGTAACCTTCGCAGGCTGCGCGGGCGGCTCACCCAGGTCGTGCGCGAAGAGCCAGAAACAGAGCAGGAATCCGGGGCGCGAAACTGAGCGCAGGCCGCGCCCCGAGCTTCAATCAGGGAAGAAAGCGGAACGACCGCATCGCCAGGTCGTACAGAGACTCCATCTGCGCGTAGGCGTCTCCCTGCGCGGGATCGGCGGGGACGAATGTGAGGCGGTACGCCCGCGGTCCGTTCACCACGATCATGACCCGGCTCAAATCCTGCCCCGGCACGTTGTCCAGACGCTCCGCGCGCTGGTAGCCCAGGGTTAGCCCGAACGGGCGGCCAAGATCGCCACCCAGCCCGCTCTTCTCGATTTCCGCCCGGATGAACATTTTCGGCTTCGACACGTCAAGGAGCGAGCCGGAATAGAAGACGGTCTCCGCAGCGTCGGTCTGCTCGACAGAGTAGCCGGCGGGGTAGAGCAGGCAGTAGCCTGCGGTCGCGTCCCGGCGCAACTGCGCGCCGCCCGACGGGGACAGACACTCATCCGCGATGCCAGCGCCTGCGGGGAGGAAGGTGAATGAGCCAAGGATCTGCTCCTGCAGCGCGTTCATCCCCTGAAATGCCTCGCCCACGGCCGGGTCGGCCGGCATGAACATCAACTCGTACAGCAGGCCGCCCCGGACGAACAGCACGCGGCGGTTGATCTCCTGTCCCGGCGCCTTGTCGAGCACCACAGCCTGTTCGCCGGCCACGGTTGTCGTCGCTCGCTCGAGCGTGAAATCGGGGAAGTCCCTGACGATCCGGTCGGCCGCGCTTGCGGCCGTCTCGCCCGCCGCATCCGTGACGCGGATGTGGACGCGCGGGTCGCCCGCGTTCAGCATGCCACCAATGACCAGAATCGTCTCTTCGGGATTAGGGCGCTCCACCTTGTACTGCGCCGGGTAGGCCAGGCAGTAGAGCCCCTCGGGCCGCACGAGGCGCTGCAACTCTTCCGTTGCGGGAGGGCAGACGCTCAGAAGTTCGGCGGGCGCGGCCGCTTGCGGTATGCGCGTCGGCGTGGTCACCCGCGTCGCGGGCGCCTGCGGTTCGGGCATGGTCGTAGAGCTGGCGGGCGCGGAGATAGCGGGCGGGAAACAGCCGGCCAGCGCGGCCAGCAGGGCAACCAGGAGCAGAACGATTCGGAGCGCGCGGCGCTTCATCTCAGCACACCTCTCAATCCAATTTCTCTGTGGCCTTTTGGGACTGAAGACGGAGAAAGGCGGGGAGTGGTTCCGCGGGAATAAAAAAACCAGGTTCCTCGAAGAGGAAGCCTGGTTTCTGCGCCGGTGATCTCGGCAGGACTAGCCGAGCTTCTGCTTCAGAATCTCGCCCAGGTCGGGCTGCCCGATGACCTGGAGCTCATAGCGCACGCGCTGAACGGGATGGTAGATCTTGGCAACGCGCGTAAGGTCGATCGGCGTGGCGGAAATGACCATGTCGCACGGCACGCGGCGGATGGTCTCTTCGAGGTCCTTCACCTGCTCGCCGCCGTAGCCCATGGCCGGCAGCAGGGTGCCGATCTCGGGATACTTCTCGAACGTCTCGGTGATCGTGCCGACGGTGTATGGACGCGGGTCGATGATCTCTGCCGCGCCGAAACGCCGCGCGGCCACGATGCCCGCGCCGTACTTCATCTCGCCGTGGGTGAGCGTGGGGCCGTCCTCGATGACCAGGACGCGCTTGCCGCGGATCGCCGCGGGATCATCGACGAAGATCGGGGAGGCGGCTTCAATGATCGTCGCGCCCGGGTTGACTGCCGCGGCCGCGTCGCGAATCTGGCTGATCGGGCGCAGGTCAGCCGTGTCCACTTTGTTGATGACGATCACGTCGGCCATGCGGAAGTTCGCCGCGCCCGGCCAGTAAGTCATTTCGTGGCCCGCGCGGTGCGGATCGGCCACGACGATGTGCAGGTCGGGCTTGTAGAACGGCAGATCGTTGTTGCCGCCATCCCACAGGATCACGTCCGCTTCCTGTTCGGCCTGGCGCAGGATCGCCTCGTAGTCCACGCCTGCGTAGACCACAACGCCCCGGGTCAATGTGCGGCTCGTACTCCTCGCGCTCCTCGATGGTGGTGTCGTGCAGGTCGAGGTCCTTGTAGGTGGCGAAACGCTGGACGGCCTGCTTGACGAGATCACCATAGGGCATCGGATGGCGGATCGCGACGACCTTCTTCCCCATCTGCTGGAGCGCGCCGGCGACGTACCGCGTGGTCTGCGACTTGCCGCTGCCCGTGCGCACGGCGCACACCGCGACGACGGGCTTGGAGGACGCGACCATCGTGTCCTTTGGCCCCATCAGGCGGAAGTCCGCGCCCGCAGCCACCGCAGTCGCGGCCTTGCTCATCACGTACTGGTGGTTGACATCGGAGTAGGCAAACACCACCTGATCCACGCCTAGCATGCGGATCAGGGTCGGCATTTCGCTTTCGGGGTAAATGGGGATGCCTGCAGGATAAAGCGCGCCGGCCAACTCCGCCGGGTAGCGACGACCCTCGATGTTCGGGATTTGCGTGGCGGTGAAGGCGACGACTTCGTACGCCTCGTTGCCCCGAAAGACGGTGTTGAAGTTGTGAAAGTCGCGCCCCGCGGCGCCCATAATCAAGACACGCAGCTTCGACATTGAAAGGAGCACTCCTTATTGAGAGGTAAAGCGCGGACGATAGACCGCACGCGCCATCAGAACGCCGAGGAAGTACAGGGCCAGCAGCGGTCCCATGACGAGCCCCATGTTGACCGGGTCAACCGTCGGCGTGATTGCCGCCGCGACGAAGGCGATGCCAACGAAGGCATACTTCCACTGTTTCATCATCACCATCGGCGAGATGATGCCGAGCCAGGCGACGATCGCCATGACCAGCGGCGTCTCGAACGCCACGCCGATCCACAGAAGCACGGCGAGCACGAACGAATAATAGGGGCGAATGTCCCAGGTAGGCGTCGCAATGGCGCCGCCCGTGCCCAGCAGGAAGGGGAGCATCACCGGCAGCAGCACGTAGTACGCGAACGCCAGCCCGGCGGCAAAGAAGAGCAGCACCATGGGCGTGCCAATAACGGCCACCATGCGGAACGCCGTGATCTCCCGCGGAGCTTCCAGCGCGGGCCGAATGAACATCAGGAGTTGATAGAGCAGCATCGGCAGCGCGACGACCAGCGCCGCGCTGAAGATAACCTCCATGCGCACCCAGATCATGTCGGTCGGCTTGAGGAAGATCCACTGCGTGTCGCCCGCAGGGCGCTGGAGGAAGAGCAGGATGCGATCGACAAAGATCGCGGTGACAATGGCGCCGACCACTACCGTGCCAAGAATGAAGAAGATACGATAGCGCAGCTCGACCAGGTGCTCCACCGTGCCGTAGAGAATCTGCACCACGTCATAGAGCGGGTTTTCGTTGTGCTGCCACACGCGGCGCGCCTGTTCCAGGGTGAGCGGGTCCTGATCGGCCTGCGAACGCCGGAAGTTCGTTACCATCAGCCACAGTTGTTCGATGCCCGCGGGCAGCTTGGCCGGGCCGAGCAGCGCGAGAGCGACGATGGCCAGTAGAACAAGGCCAAAGACACCGGTGAACGACATGCGCTATTGCTCCCCGGCGGGTTCGCTGCCGGTCGGTCGGGGTGGATTGACGGTTTCGTCCGTATCAACCGCAGCGGGCAGGGCCGGCCGCTCGGCAGCATCCGGCTGAGCCGTTGGCTCGGCCGCGGGCTCGGCAGCTTCGGGCGGGACGGGTGGCTCAACCGCTGCGGGCAGCGCGGGAGGCTCGGCAGCCGCAGGTTGAGCGGGCGGTAGCTCGGGCGCCGTGTCCGACACAGACGGCGTCGCCGTAACGACAGCTGCCTGGGCTTCGGGCGGCGCGATGACGTTCCCGGTCTCGGCAGCCGGTTCGCCTTCGGCCGGCGGCGGGGGGTTCAGTTCCTTAAGGACCGAGTCGCGGATCGCCTGTCCGGGATTCTTGGCTGCGGACACGAGGCTTTGGGCCGACTTGGCGGCAGTGGTCATTTCCTGCAACGGGTCCGTGATCGGTTTGGCCTCGGCCGTGATGGCGTCGCGAGTGGCGTTGATCTCGCTGGAGATCGCGCGCGTTGCTTTGCGCATATCGCGCATCGCCCGGCCCAGCTTGGCGCCCATCTGCGGGAGCTTGTCCGGGCCAAACACCAGGAGCATGACGATGAGGATGAGCAGAAGCTCCATCGGCCCGATGCCGAGAATGTCCACGGTCAGTCCTTCCCGCTCGCCGGGTCGCCGGCGGGAGTCCGCAGGGTGATGCGCTCGCCGCCCGCCACCGCCGTGCCCAGCACGCCATTGACGAAGCGCGAGCTGTTGTCGCTGCCGAATAGTTTGGCGAGGTCGACCGCTTCGTTGATCGACACCTTCGGCGGAGTGCCAGTCGCGCCGCTTAGCTCGTAGAGCGCAATGCGGAGGATATTGCGATCTACGACCGCGATCTGCGCAACGGGCCACGCCGGCGCGTACTTCTGAATCAGGCGGTCGAGGTGATCGCGGTGCCTAATCACGCCGGCGACGAGGTCGCGCAGGAATGTTTCGCCTTCAGGGGGCAACGGCGTATCTTCGAGCCGGTAAGCGACCACATCGGCAGGGGGGTGGTCGGTCGAGTCGATCTCGTACAGCGCTTGCAGCGCACTGATGCGCGCCTGGCGTCGGGCTTGAACTGTCATGCTTTGCTCGGTTCGTTGCGCCTGCTACGGGTTGACAGCCGGTCGGGCAACATCATCGATGTGGACGTCCACCGCGACGACGTTCATGCCGACCATTTCCTCGACCGCGCGCGTCACCGCGCTCTGGACCGCAGCGCCGAGCTTGAGGACATGGACGCCGGGCTCTGCTACGACGTGGACTTCCACGTGCACGCCCTGCTCCGTCAC
Source organism: Anaerolineae bacterium (assembly GCA_025454635.1). GTDB lineage: Bacteria > Chloroflexota > Anaerolineae > CG2-30-64-16 > CG2-30-64-16 > JALOOB01. Next base: position 18,014 of record JALOOB010000074.1, on the reverse strand, counting down.
GCCGACGAGGATGCCCTCCTCGAGCGCGGAGCCGGCGCGCAGCCCACGCATCCTCGCAGGCAGCGGCGCAAGGCGATTGACGCCTTTTTCCTCCAAAGTGGTCTGGCGCACGATCGTGGTCAGCACCGGCGGCGCGACCGTGACGCGACCCTGGACTTCTTCCATGTGACTTCCTGCTCTCTTGATGCTTTATTGCATCACCAGGCCGCCGTCCACGCTGAGCACCTGGCCGGTGATGAATCCGGCCCGGTCGCTTGCGAGAAACGTGACCGCATATGCGATCTCTTCGGGCTTCGCAAACCGCCCCAGCGGCGTGAGCGCGATGGCCGCGTTCTTTTGTTCTTCGGTAAGGGCGCTCGTCAGCACCGTGGGCACGAAGCCGGGCGCAACCGCATTGACGGTGACGTTACGCGCACCCACTTCCTTGGCCAGCGCCTTGGTGAATCCGATCAGCCCGGCCTTCGAGGCCGAATAGTTCGATTGCCCGGCCTGGCCCGCGAGCCCCGAGACCGAGGTGATGTTGATGATGCGGCCGTAGCGCTGCTTGAACATGGGGCGGAGCGCGGCCTTGCTGCAATTGTATGCGCTCTTGAGGTTCGTTCGCAAGACCACATCCCAGTCGTCCTCACTCATCATCAGCAGCAGCATGTCGCGTGTGGTGCCGGCGTTGTTGACGACGATGTCGAGCCGGCCAAAGCGGTCGACCGTCTCCTTGACGAGGCGCTGCGCGTCGGCCAGGAGGCTCACGTCGGCCTGGAGCGCGACGGCAGTGCCACCGGCGTCGCAGATCGTCTTGACGACCTCGTCCGCGCCCGCCGCGCTGTCCCGGTGGTTGACGACGACGGCCGCGCCGTGCGCCGCCAGGTCGATGGCGATAGCTGCGCCGATGCCGCGCGATGCGCCGGTGACGATTGCGATCTTGCCTTCGAGCATGGTCAAACTCCACATGGGGCGCAAATTGTTGGCCTGGTTGGTGGCGCAAGCTGGCAGCTTCCGCTACGCGAGCGCGACGATGTCCTCCGGGTTGCGGACGTTGGCGACCGCCGGCTCGGTGAGAATACGTTTCACAAGCCCGGTCAGCACGTCGCCCGGCCCGACCTCGACGTAGCGCTGCGCGCCCAACTCCTGCAGCTTATAGATCGATCCCGTCCACTGCACGCTGCCGGTTAACTGGCCGACCAACTCGGCGCGGATTTCCTCCGGCGTTTCGAGCGGGCATGCGGACAGGTTGCCGACCACCGGCGCGAGGGGCGCGCGGAAGGGCGTCGCGTCGACGTGGCGCGCGAACTCCTCTGCGGCCGAAGCCATGAGGGGCGAATGCGCGGCGATGCTGACTGCGAGGAGCCGCGGGCGGCCGCCGGCCTGCTTGACCAGCTCCATCACCGCGTTGACCCCGGCCGTTCCGCCCGAGACGACGACCTGCCCCGGCGCGTTGTAGTTCGCAACCTGCGCGACGTCGCCGGTTTCGGCCTCGGCCTGCGCGCAGAGCGCGGAGACGATCGCGTCGTCGAGCTTGAGGATCGCGGCCATCGCGCCCGGATGGGCAGCGCCCGCGCGCGCCATGAGCTCGCCACGCGTCCGGGTGAGCCGGACCGCGTCGGCAAAGTCGAGCGCGCCTGCGGCTACGAGCGCGCTGTACTCGCCCAGGCTGTGGCCGGCCAGGCCGGTGAGCGCGGGCAAATCAGAGCGCGCGGCGCTCAGGCTGCGCCAGGCTGCGACGCTGGCGGTGAGGATCGCGGGTTGCGCGTTGGTGGTTTCGGTAAGCGTCTCGGCCGGGCCGCCGAAGCAGAGCTCGGACAGGCTGAAGCCCAGAATGGCGTCCGCCTCGGCGAAGGTTTCCGCCGCGACGCGGTGCTGCTCGACCAGGGCGCGGCCCATCCCGACGGATTGGGAGCCCTGGCCGGGGAAGAGGTAAGCGATGGAGGCGATTGGTTGGGCCATGATTGTCAATGTCGGAAGGTACAGTAGGGGCTGTGATCCCTTGTCCTGCGGTCTCCCGCCTGCTGCGCGGGTGAGGGCGACCGCTCGGTTCCTAAGGAACCACAGCCCCTACGAGAGTGTCGACGGCGAAATGTTACTTCTTGCCTTCGACGTCCAGCACGGTCATGCCGTTGTAGCTGCCGCAGTCCGGGCAGGCAGTGTGCGGCAGGCGCATGGAGCCGCACTGCTTGCACTTGACGAGGTTCGGCGTCTGGAGCCCGTCATGGGCGCGGCGGCGATCGCGGCGGCCCTTAGAAATCTTTCGTTTTGGATGAGGTGGCACTTCTGAAACTCCTTGTTATTAGTTCTTCAACAGATCTGTGAGACTGCTCCAGCGCGGATCAATGTCAGGCTTGCAATCGCAGGACGCCTCGTTCAGGTTCGTCCCGCACTCGGGGCACAGGCCCCGGCAGTCTTCTTTGCATAAAACGTGCACCGGCAGTTCGAGCAATACGTCCTGCCGCAACACTTCCGTCAGGTCGAGGATGTGGTGCTCGTCGATCCAGAGCGCCTCGTCTTCCTCTTCCGGCTTGATGCTCCTGCCCGTGGCCATGTCGATGGTGGGCACGAACACCTCTTCCACTTCCGCTTCGATGTCGACCGGCACAGGCGCCAGGCAGCGCGCGCAGGCAACTTCCGTCTCGCCGGAGACAGTGCCCTGCGCCAGGATACCCTGGTTGGTGCGCATCAGGCGCACGCGGCCTTCGATGCTCGACGGCCCCGCGCCCTCGGCTAACTCGATGTCGGGAACCAGTTCTTCGAGGTCGGCCGCCACGTCCACGTAGCGATACGAACCGACCGGGTCCTTCATCAATTGGGCGACGTTGAATTGCAGGTTGTCAATCATTCCGCTCAATCCACTCGCAGCGACCCCGAAACCCCGCCACAACGCAGGTCGGCTGCTCGGCGCGCAAAAGTCGACGGGCCGGCGCCAAGCGAACATTATAGGTTAGGAGGGGGTAGAAGTCAAAAACCCGGCCCGTTTTCGCTTCGGAATCAGCCCGGCGCGGCGCCACCCTGGCCCGAAGCCGCGCCCCTGCGGTCGCCCTCCTCGCCGCCACCCTGGCTGCGGGTGAGCGCGCGTTGGCCCGCCTGCACCTCGCGGAGGACGCGCGTCAGCCGCGCCTCCATCATCGTGAACTGGTTGAAGATGTACTGGTCGGCATCCGAGCGAAGCTGCGCGGCGGTCTTCTCCGCCTCCGCGGTGATATCGCGCGCCCGCTGCCGCGCGGCCTGCACGACGGCCTGGTCGTCCAGCCGGACGCCGGTCTGCCCGTGCGCATCTTCGACGATGCGCCGCGCCTGGCTGCGCGCGTCCGCCAGGATGCGCTCACGCTCGGCTGCCAGCCGCTGCGCGTCGCGCTGCTGGTCGGGCAGGGCCGCGCGCATCTCTTGCGCCAGTTGGCGCAGCGCGCTTTCGTCGACGAGCAACTTGCCGCCGACGGGCAGGCGCGACGCGCTTTGAATCAGTCGTTCGAGTTGATCGACGAGGGACTGCATCTTGTCACCTCTCAGTTATCAGTCGCGCGAGGTGCGGATGGGCACCGACCCTGCGCCGTCCGGCCCAAGGCCGGCAAACCGGGCGCGCAACGCGGCGATCACGGGAGCGGGGGCGAGGCTGTCGACGTCGCCGCCCAGCATTGCCACTTCTTTCAGAATCGACGAGCTGAGGTATGCGTACTTCAGGCTCGTCATCAAGGAGATGAACTCGACCTCGGGCGCCAGCTTCTTGTTCGTCAGCGCCATCTGGAACTCGAACTCGAAGTCGGAGATGGCGCGCAGCCCCCGAACCATGACCGTGGCGCCGATGTCCTTGGCATAGGTGACGGTAAGACCCTGGTACGGCTCCACGCGGACATTCGGAATGTGGGACAGCGACTCGCGCGCCAACGCGAGCCGGGTCTGGGTGTCGAAAGTGAGCGATTTGGGCGAGCTGTCGTAGATACCGATGACCAGCTCGTCGAACAGCCGCGCTGCCCGCGCTGCGATGTCGATATGGCCGTTGTGGATGGGGTCGAACGTGCCCGGATAAAGCGCCCGTACCATGTGTCTCCTTGTTCGCCATGTGGCGCGGGCCGGAGCCCGCGCTGCAATTAACTGATGTCGCCGCCGCCGCGCCAGAACTGGGCAACCTGCGCCGCAAGCTCGCGGTGCTCTGGGACGGCAAGCTCCGGGTCCGCGCGAAAGACCGCCTTCGCGGCCTCGCGCGCGTCTTCCAGGGTGCGTAAGTCGCTCAGCTCTGCTGTCTTGAGGGGCGGCAGCCCGCTCTGTCGGGTGCCGAAGAAGTCGCCCGGCCCGCGCAGCTCAAGATCGATCTGGGCCAGCGCAAAGCCATCGGTGTTGTTTTCGAGGGCTTCGAGCCGGCGCACCCCTTCGCCCTCCGCCACATCAGAAACCAAGATGCAGTAGGAGGGATGCTCGCCGCGGCCGACGCGGCCGCGGAACTGGTGCAACTGGGCGAGGCCGAAGCGTTCCGCGCCTTCGATCATGATGACGGTCGCGTTCGGCACGTCGATGCCTACCTCGACGACCGATGTCGCGACAAGAATGTCCAACTCCCCGGCGCCGAACGCGCGCATCATCGAGTCCTTCTCTTCGCCCTTTAGCCGCCCGTGGAGCAGGCCTAGGCGCAGCTCGGGGAAGATGTTCGCGCTGAGGCGGGCGTGCTCCTCGACGGCCGCGCGCGCCTCGCTCACCGGCGACTCTTCGACGAGCGGGTAGACGATAAACGCCTGCCGGCCTTCGGCCACCTGCCGCCGGATGAAACCGTACGCGCGCTCGCGCTGTGACGAGGTCAGCCACTTTGTCCGGATCGGCGTGCGGCCCGCGGGCATCTCGTCGATGACCGATACGTCGAGGTCGCCGTAGAGCGTCAGCGCGAGAGACCGCGGGATGGGGGTGGCGCTCATGACGAGCATATGCGGCTGGACCCCCTTCTGTCGGAGCGCCGCGCGCTGCTCCACGCCGAAGCGGTGCTGCTCGTCGACGACGGCGAGCGCGAGGTCGCGAAACTCGACGCCCTTCTGAATCAGCGCGTGCGTCCCGACCGCGAGGTCAATCTCGCCCCGGCCGAGCGCAGCAAGCGTCTCCTCGCGCTCGCCGGCGCTCATTGCCCCGGTCAACAGCGCGACCCGGACAGGCTGCCCCGAAGTGGGATTGACCTGCGCCGCGAACATACGCCCGAACGAGCGCGCGTGCTGCTCGGCCAGGATTTCGGTCGGCGCCATGATCGCGCCCTGGCTGCCGTTTGCCACCGCAGCCCACAGCGCAGCCGCCGCGACCGCCGTCTTGCCCGAGCCCACGTCGCCCTGGAGCAGGCGACCCATGGGCCGGTCGCTTTCCAAATCGACGGCGATCTCGCGCAGCGCGCGGCTTTGCGCGGCTGTCAGCGCGAAGGGCAGGCGCTCTACGAACGGCGCGATGACTTCCGCGCCGGCGCGCAACGGTCGGGCCGGCGCCCCGCGAAAGCGCTCGCGCGCGGACAGCACACCGAGCTGCAGTAACAGGAACTCGTCGAAGCTGAGCCGACGGTGCGCGGCCGCGAGCCGCTCGTGATTGTCGGGGAAGTGTATCTGCGTGATCGCTTCGGCCAGCGTCAGCAGTCCGTTCGACCGGCGAATGGGCTCGGGCAGGAAGTCAGGCAGGTCCGCGCCCCAGGCGTCGAGCGCGAGCTTGATCACATTCCTAAGCCAGCGGACACTCAACCCCTCGGTCAGCGGGTAGACGGGGGCGAGGCGACCGGTGCTGAGCAACGCCCGGTCGAGCGGCTCGAACTCCGGGCCACGCATGACGAGGTCGCTGCGATAGGTTTCCACCTTGCCGCCGAACGAATAGGCCTGCCCGACGCGCAACTGCTTCTCGATCCAGGGGTTGAACCACGTCATCTGGATTTCGCCCGTGCCGTCGCCGACGCGCGCGGTCACCATCTTGCGGTCGTTGCCTATATCGCGCGTGCGGATGTCCCAAACCGTGCCGATGATCGTGACTTCCTCGCCGAACTTCAGCTTGTCGATGGTGCGAAGCTGCGAGAAGTCGTCATAACGGTGTGGCAGCAGGTAGAGCAGATCGCGCACCGTCTCGACGCCCAGCTTCTCCAGCTTCTGCGCAAAAGCGGGGCCGATGTTGGGGAGGCGGATTACCGGCGCGTCCAGGCCGGGCGCATTGGGACGCGGCTGGCGCGGTTCGGGGCGCAGAGGCTCGGGTGGGGGAGCCGGCGACTCGACTTCGGGCACGTTTTTTGCCTCAGGGCGGGGGCGTTGCTCGGCGAGTGGCTCGGGCTGCCTTTGGACCGTGGGGCGCTGCTCCGCAGGAGCAAAGGTGGGCGGCTGCTGCGGCGCGGCAGGAGACGGTGACGGTGGCGACGGGGCAAAAGGCTTACTGGCGCGCGGCGCGAAAGTCTCCGGTGCGCGCTCGCGCGGCCGGTCAGTTCGTCAGCCGTCAACGATTGCGCTCGCCGCGTGATCAGGTCGAGGATGCGCTCGCGCGCGGGCCGGTCTTCAACCACCGCGTAGCCGAGCATGAGCGAAACGATTTCGCCGATCACGGCGGAGTTGCCCGTCTCGGCGCGCGCGTCCGATTCCCACCGGCTCGCGAATTTGTCGAGCCCGCCGATTACGGCTTTGTTGCGATAACCCTGCTTGCGCTCCAGGTCAAGGACCTTGAGCAGACGTACGATTGCGCTGTCCATTTTTGCCTCAGCCCGCTACCGGTTGCCTTCGTGCACCATCACGCCGAGCGCGCGCGGGCCGATGTGGACCGCAAGCGACGGCGGATAGCCGATCACGGGAAACTCCCGACGCGGGAACGCCTCTTCCAGCCGTTCGAGCAACTGCGCGGCTTCGGTCTCGAAGCCGTTGTGAACGACGTAGAGCTGCTCGATGCGCGAGAACTCGATCACGAAGTCGTAAAGCTCGTCGACGGCCCTGCTGTACGTGCGGACCTTCTCCATCGGGATCAGGTCGCCATCTTCCATCGTTGCCAGCGGCTTCAGGTCCAGCATGGTGCCGAGCAGGGTCTGGGCGGGGCCGAGCCGCCCCCAAGTCTCCAGATACTCGAGCGAGTCGGAGAAGAACATCGCGTACATGTGGGGGATCATGCCGCGGGCGATCTTCACGACCTCGGCCTGAGAGGCGCCTTCGGCCGCGGCGCGCGCCGCTGCCTCGACGATGATGCCCAGCGCGGCGGAGGTGGTCTGCGTGTCCAGCACGGTGATGCGCTGCCGGCCCATGAACCCGGACGACGCGCGGCGCACCACTTCGCTGATGTCCGAGAGCGCGCTCGAACTGTGGATGCAGACCATGCTGTCCGTCGACTGGCTCAGCCGGGCGAACACCTGGTGCGCGTGCGCGACCGAAGGCGGCTCCACAGTGCCGCCCTTAGTGTCCTCGCGGAGCCGGCGCATGAAGGCTTCGTCCGTATGGTTGACACGCTCGGGATAGGTCTGGCCGCCACTCCGAACGATGTGGGGTATTACCTCAATGCCAAGCTGCGCGATGGAGGCCGACTCCGGTATGTACGCGCTGCTGTCCGTTACGATCTTGACCTGTGCCACTGTGGCCCTCGTGTTCTCGTAGACCCGACGGCTTCCTGAAGTCCCGTCAGGCGGTTGCTTCATTCAGCTGAGATGATGTAATGGTAGAAGGGCTGCCCGCCCTCAACGACCTCAATTTCCTGGTCCGGGTACAGTTCGCTCAACGCCTCGCGCAGATCCGTCGCCTGCGCGGAAGTGACTGGCTCGCCGAAGTACAGCGTGATCACTTCGAGGTCGGCTGCCCCCATCTGCTCCAGCAGATCGGCTACGACCTCGGCAGGCTCCGGCCCCTTGCATGTCAGCTTGTCGTCCAACAGCCCGATGATCTCGCCGGCCGTGACCTCGATCCCATCGAAGCGCGCGTTATGCGCGGCAGTCGTGACCTCGCCCGTGCGCACCTGGCGTGTGGCCTGCGTCATTGCCGCGGCGTTGCGCGCGAGGTCGGCGTGCAGGTTCAGGGCAAGCAGCGCGCTGATCCCCTGTGGGATGGACTTGCTCGGCACTACCTCGACGCTCTTGCCTTCGCCTGAGGCGAGCGCCTGGGCCTGACTCGCGGCCATAAGAATGTTGCCGTTATTCGGCAGGATGATCACTTCGGCCACCGGAATGCGCCGGATGGCTTCCAGCAAATCCTGCGTGCTGGGGTTCATGGTCTGGCCGCCCGAGATGATGCAATGCGTGCCGAGGCTGCGGAAGACCTTCGCGAGCCCCTCTCCCGGCGCCACCGCGATGATTCCTGGACCCTCGATGTTGTCCGTGTCGCAGCCGACCGGCTCCGGCTCGGGGGCCGCTGCGGGTGCGGGCGAGGTCTCGAAGCGAGGCGGCAGGGGATCGTAGCCCTTAGGCATGTCGGGCAGGTGCATGTCGTCCATGTTCTCGACGACGACGTCGGTCACGAATCCGAGGCTGATGGCGTAACCGAGCGGCACGCCCGGATTAGGCACGTGCACATGGACCTTGACGAGGGTCTCGTCGCCCTCTACCAGCGGGCAGTCGCCCATCGCGGTGATCGTCTCGCGGATGGACTGCACGTCCAGGTTCGGCCCTTCAACGAGGAACTGCACGTCGAAGCCGTGGACGAGGGGCGGCAGCGAGCGGCGGCCTTTCTGCGCGCGGGGAGCGGCGGGCTCGATCCGAGCGACGACTGTGGCAGCCTGCTCCGCGCTCAACCCGACGACTTCGCGATAGATGCCTTCGAGAATGAAGAATAAGCCTTTTCCGCCGCTGTCGACCTTGCCGGCTTGCGCCAGCACGGGCAGGAGGTTGGGCGTGTTGGCGACTGCCTTGTCCGCGGCTTTGACCGTTTCGGCCAGCACGAACGCAAGGTCCTCGTTGGTCTGCGCGGCGGCCTCTGCTGCGACGGAGGATTCGCGCACCACCGTAAGGATCGTACCCTCGACCGGTTTGTTGACGCCCTTGTACGCAATGCGGCTGCCTTCAGACAACGCGGCGGCAAACGCGGGGCCGGTCAAGAGGCTTGTTTCGGCCAGGCTTTTGGCCATACCGCGCAGGATCTGAGAGAGGATGACGCCGGAGTTGCCGCGCGCGCCCATCAGCGCGCCGTGGGCGGCGGCTTTCGCAACCTCGGCCACCGTTTGCTCCGGGTCGTCCGCCATTTCGCGGCACGCCGATTTCACCGTGAGCAGCATATTCGTGCCGGTGTCGCCGTCGGGCACGGGAAACACATTGAGCGCGTTTACGACTTCGTGATGGCGGTCGAGCCACACTTGCGCGGCGAACAAGAGCTCGCGGAATCGCGCGCCCGTCACCGGCGGGGTGTTGCCGCGCGCGCTTTCCGGTGGGGGGCCGCCGGGCGCGTGGGATGGGGTGTTCTGCACTGCCAAAAGAGCTATCCTCCGCAGAGTCCGGTTGAGACCTGATGGCTGTTTGGAAACCGGTCAAGCCTTGCGTTCGTTTCAGTCGCCATTAGGCATTCGCAAGCCCTGGACGTGAACATTGACCTCGGCTACCTCGAGCCCCAGCGCCTGTTCGAGCGCGTACTGCACGCCGTGCATAACACCGTGGGCGACCTCGGAGATGCGAGTGCCGTACTGAATGATGACGTAAAGATCGACGATGACTCGGCCGTCCCGGACGCGCACGTCGACCCCGCGACCCCAACGGTCGGGCTGGAGCAGGTCCGCAATGCCGTCGATCAGGTTCTTATTGGCCATGCCCACGACGCCGTAGCAGCGCAGGACGGCTTCTCCCGCAAGGGTGGCGATAGCCTGGGGCGAGATTTCGATGCGACCGGTTTTACTCTCCTCAGTCATACGATCCCTTTCAGAAAGTGGTGACCAGTTTTGCGCGATCTATCGCGCTGTGGTATTATAGGTTTTCGTGTGGCCGGGCGCCCCCTGGGTTGACTCGGTCTATTACTGTTCTGAGCACACGAGCAATACTGGGGGTATATCATGGCCAAGTGTGAAGTTTGCGGCAAGGGGCCACAGTTCGGGCACAATGTCAGCCACTCGATGCGCCACACTAAGCGCCGCTGGAACGTCAACGTGCAGCGGATGCGCCTGAACGTGAACGGCGTCGAGCGGAAGCAGTATGTTTGCGCCCAGTGCATCAAGACGATGCAGAAGGCGAATGCCTGAGCCGAGCGCTCTCTGAGCCGAATCCTTGCGACTTCGATTGCATGCAGCCGGCGACATCGCCGGCTGTTTGCTTTTAATGAACCAGGCATGCGGCGCGAATCGCGTTGATGCCTGCCTTGACGCCGCCCGGGTAGCGAAACACTGCAGTCCCTGCGACCAGCACGTTTGCGCCCGCGGCCACGACCTCCGCCGCCCGCTCCGCGTCGATCCCCCCGTCCACCTCGATGTCGACCGCCCGCCCCGTCTGCCGGATCATGGCCGCAAGCCGCGCGATCTTGTCCGTCATGGTTGGGATGTACTCCTGCCCGCCGAAGCCAGGGTTCACCGACATGATGAGCACCTGATCGACGTAGGGCAGAATCTCGCGCACCGTCTCCAGCGACGTCGCCGGGTTGAGGGTGACGCCGGGTCGCGCGCCGAGCTCGCGAATCTGCTGGACGGCGCGGTGCAGGTGGTCGCAGGCTTCTACGTGGACGGTCACGATAGACGCGCCCGCGGCGACGAAATCGGCGAGGTAACGCTCCGGCCGGGTGATCATGAGGTGGACGTCGAGCGGCAGGCGGGTGATCTTCCGCAGTGCGGCGACGACGGGGATGCCGATGCTGATATTGGGCACAAAGACGCCGTCCATCACATCGACGTGCGCATAGTCTGCGCCCGCGGCCTCCGCGGCCTGGACGGACTCGCCGAGGCGAGCGAAGTCCGCGGCAAGGATGGACGGCGCGATCTTGATCACAATTCCCCCCGGTGGCGGACGCGCGTCCTTGAGCGCCGCGATCTCTCATGCAAGCGAATGCGTTACAAAGCAGAGCCGAACCGACGCGGTCCGGCTCACGTTAAATGACGGCGCAATCATACACCGGAAGTTAATGAAGCGCAAAGAACCGCTGCGGTGTTTCGGTATGAAACTTTCCTGCACCGGCTGCGTAAAGGAGATAGACTTAGATCATTAGACGGCGCGCGTAGCCGTCACCGCAAGGGAATCACAGGGAGGGCAAGATGACTGAGGAACCCAGGGTCGAGGAGACCGGCGCAGAGAAGGTCGAAGAGACCGTAGTCGACGCGAAGGACGAGCGGAGCATCGCGGACGAGCTCGCGAAGATGGGCGCGCAGATCGCTGCCGCCGCGAAGAGCGCGTGGGAGAGCGAGGAGCGCAGGAAGCTGCAAGGCGAGATCACGACCGGCGTGCAGCGCTTCGGCCAGGAAATGACCTCTGCTATCAGCAAGGCAACCGACAGCGATCAGGCGAAGGAAATCAAGACCCGCGCGACGAAGGTCGCGGAGGATATGCAGAAGGCCGACGTAGTCGAGGAAGTTCGCAAGGGCATCCTCGTCGGGCTGGAGGCGATCAACCGCGAGCTGGGCAAGCTGCTCGAACGACTGGAGACCAAGCCGGAAGCGGAGCAGACGGTCGAAGCCGTCGCTCCCGTGACCGACACTTCCGCCGGCGAGACGGTGGTCGTCGCGGAGACGCCCGTCGTGCCGGATGTGACCGGCGACGAGGAACAGCCGGTCGCGTAAGAGCGATTTGGTCTGAGCGAGAAGCCCGGTTTCGCGCGGCTACAGAGTGGCGCGGAACCGGGCTTCTTTTTGTCTTGACAATAGTATCAAAAGTGATATCATGTCAGTATGCCGAGCATTCACGACATTATCGCGGCCATGCGCGCCAACCAAACGAACGTTCGGTTTGCGGATCTGCGTCGGGTTTGCGATCACTACTTCGGTCCGCCGAGGCAAGGTGGCGGGAGTCACCTGGTGTACAGGATGCCGTGGATTGGGGATCCGCGTGTGAACATTCAGGACGACCGCGGACGCGCTAAAGCGTACCAGGTGAGACAGGTCCTGAAGGCAATTCAAAGGATGGAGCAGGACTATGGGCTTGAAGAATGATCGTTACACCTATAGGGTAAGCTGGAGCGACGAGGACAACGAATATGTTGGCCTCTGCAGCGAGTTTCCTAGCCTGAGTTGGCTTGCCGCAACGCCCGAAGAAGCATTGTCGGGCATTCGGGAAGTTGTAGCAGATGTTGTGGCTGATTTGCGCTCTTCCGGCGAGCCTGTGCCGCAGCCGCTCTCCACTCGACGGTATAGCGGTCGTTTCATGGTGCGTATCCCGCCTGAGCAACACCGTCGTCTTGCAATGGAGGCGGCTGAAGCCGGTGTGAGCCTTAATCGTCTGGCAAGTTCCAAACTAGCGTCGAGCCAACGTTAGTCACCGCTGAATAACTACGCGCCAGACCGCGCACGTTGCAAGTTCGGGTGTGTGCCTGTATGAGCAACTCTTATAGCCGTTCGATACACTCCAGATACTCTTGATCTTCGACGAAGCCAAGGTCGTGCCACAGATAGACTACGGACTTCTGAATCTCCACAGTGCGGACGAACAGGAATTTTGTAGTTCGTTTCTCGGGGCGCGTTACGACTACTATCAGGAACAGACTTGGCGGTATTTCACGGGATGATTCTCTGCCCTGCCAGAATTCAACAATTCTGTGAGTCATTTCATACAGCGACTCCACGGGGCAATACGTGAAGAGGAAGGCGTCAGCGCAGGGCTGACGGTTGGCCGCTGACCAGAGTTTTTCCAATTCTCGATGCTCGCCGAATATGCTCTGCGCATTCGTTTCCCACTCGGCAACTAAAATGACCCCCCGGTAGTCGTCGCCTGTGTCAATGACTGCATCCAAACGCCCCATGGTCTCAAACGTGCATATTAGTCCGAGCAGTTTGCCGTTGAGCGGATTGCAAAATAGGTGTGGTGTGTCCAGTTGCTAATATTCAGTGCCTCGTTGACTGTCGGTGGCACATCGAAGTAGTTGGAGAGGAACAGTGAAACGAACGTCTCAGAGAGGCGGTGTTGGACGCCTACCACCGAGGTAACATCTTCCAAACAGCGCTGAAGCCGTTCCAGATTGCGTTGCAACGGCTTGTCATAATTTTCGATAATCACCTGGTCGTTCATGTGTCTGTCTCCATGGTTTGCCAGTGGTGAAACGGACAAAATGAGTTCGCGCTTCCAGTGAGTTAGGGCGCGGGGGTCGGCGCCGGGCTCACCGCGGCTTCCTCTGCCATCAACTGGAACACATTCCAACTGGCCTTCGCCATGTCGCCCATGGTCGGGCTGGAGTAGTGCCATTCGAGCCACACGGGCCGGTAGAGGAACACGGTCAGCACGAACGGCCCGGCCGGCCCCCAAATAGCGGCCACGTCGCCGTGCGTGTCGGGCACGTAGCCGTGCTTGTGCACCGCCTTTGCGCCAGCGGGCAGCCCCCCGACAATCATCTCCGTCATCTCGTTATATGACATGAAGTGGAGAGCCTGCTGGCACTCTTCCGGCGTGAGCTTGTCGCCATAGACCGCGATCAGAGTGCCGCCACCCTCCGAACAGGCGAGGAGCATTTGCAGCGCGCTGCCGATGTCGCGCGCAGTGGTCTGCATGTAGGGGTCGGGCTGGGTGTTGATGTCGGTGCGCTGATTGGCTTCGGTGACGATGCGCGGGGCGACGGCCAGCTTGCGGTCGTAGGGCGTCGCCATGAACGTGTTTGCCATGCCGAGCGTCTTGAACGACTTGTTCATCTCGGCCACGCCGCGGTCCCAGTCGCCGTCGCCGATGATGCCGAGCATCAGGTTCGCGGTGAAGTTGCCGCTGTGGGCCATCGTTTCGCTGATGATCTTCGTCGTGTCGATGCCCGGCGGCTGATCCAGCTTGCGGTAGACCTGTTCGAGGATCGGGATCTTGAGCGTGCTGGTGCCCGCATAGGCGACATCTGCGTTAATTGCGACTTCTTCGCCGGTCGGGAGATGGTGGAGCCAGACGCTGCCGATGCCGGGGAACTCGTCGAGCCGCGCCTGGAGCAGCGTCCCGAGCGCCTTCACGTCGATGGGGAGCGGGGGCGTTTCCTTCACGGGGAGCTTCACGCTGCGGTCGCCGGCCTTTGCCAGCCCTTCCAGCAGCGCCTTCTTCGCCTCGGCGCGGTTCGTTGCCAGCCCCGGCTGCCCCGGCTTGAGCGTGAGCTCTTCGAGCACAGGGATGGGCGCGCCCGCGGGACGGTCATGTTCGGCGATAGTCTTGTCGAGCCAGGCTTCGAGCGCCGCGTCGTCGTAGCGGTACATAATGGGAATGTCGACGGTTTGCGGTGTGCGTTCGAGGGAGTCCTCGATCAGGTAGCGGACGAGGCGGCCCGGCGCATCCTCGGCGCGGGCCGCGCTCAGCAGCGCGGGAACGTCGACCTCGAACCCGACCTCCTGGGGACGAAGGACGAGGCGCTCGTCGCCGTGCCACACTTCGAGCGGCTCGCGCAGCCCCTGCAATAGCGCGGCCATCGCCTCGTTCTCGGTCGCGCCATGCACTTCCAGTCCGCCGATGCGCACCCATGCGGGGACGACGCCCGCGGTGCGCCGGTAGCGGATGTAGGGCAGGGAGAGCAAGGCAACCGCCACGAGCAGCAGGATCAGGAGGACTCGAAAGACTCTACGCATTTACTCCCACTCGATGGTCGCCGGCGGTTTGGAACTGACGTCGTAGACAACCCGGTTAACGCCGGAAACCTCGTTGACGATCCGGTTGCTAATCTTTGCCAGCAGTTCAAAGGGCAGCCGCGCCCAATCTGCGGTCATGAAGTCATCGGTGGTGACTGCGCGGATGGCCGCGGTGTCGGCATAGGTGCGGCCGTCGCCCATCACGCCGACGGAGCGCACAGGCAGCAGCACGACGAACGCCTGCGAAACGCTGCGATAGAGCCCGGCTGCGCGCAGCTCTTCGAGGAAGATCGCGTCGGCTGCGCGTAAGGTCTCCAGCCGCTCCCACGTCACCTCGCCCAGCACGCGGATCGCGAGGCCGGGGCCGGGGAATGGGTGCCGCCAGACGATCTCCTCAGGCAGGCCGAGCGCCTCGCCCACCGCGCGCACCTCGTCCTTGAACAGGCTGCGTAGCGGCTCGATCAGCTTGAACTGCATGTCCTCCGGCAGCCCGCCCACGTTATGGTGCGTCTTGATGGTGCGCGCGGTTTTCTGCTCGCCCCGGCTGGCCGACTCGATGACGTCGGGGTAGAGCGTGCCCTGCGCGAGGAATTGGGCAGGACCCGCATCCTTCGACTTCACTTCGTTCCGCTCAGGATGCTCCCATCTATCGACTGAGAGCAAAGCATCCTGAGCGGAGGCCGTCCCGAAGGGACGAGACGCAGTCGAAGGATGCGCCGCCTGCGCGGCCGCGGCCTCAAAGACGCGCACGAAGCGATTGCCGATGCGCTTGCGCTTGAGCTCGGGGTCGGTCACCCCGGCCAGGTCGGTCAGGAAATCCTCCGCCGCTTCGACTGCAACGAGTCGCATCCCCATGTGGCGCTGGAACGTCTCGACAACCTGCTCTGCTTCGCCCTGGCGCAGCAAGCCGTGGTTGACGAAGACGCAGGTGAGTTGATCGCCAACGGCGCGGTGAATGAGGGACGCGGCTACGGCGCTGTCGACGCCGCCGCTCAGCCCGCATATGACATGGCCGTCGCCCACCTCCGCGCGAATCACCTGCTCGGACTCGGCGATCAGGTTGGCGGGCGTCCAGTCGGGCTTGCACCCGCAGACGTCCAGGCTGAAGTTGCGCAACAGCGCCTTGCCGTGCGACGTGTGCTGCACCTCCGGGTGGAACTGCACGCCGTAGATGCCGCGGATTGGGTCGCCCATCGCCGCCACGGACGACGGCGTGGTCGCAAGCGGCGCGAACGTGGGCGGCAGGTCGACAACGTGGTCGCCGTGGCTCATCCAGACGCTCATCTCGAGCGGCAGCCCGTGGAGCAGGGGAGCGTCCTCCGCCACGACCGTCACGCCCGCGTGGCCGTACTCGCGGCGCGCGGAGGGGTCAACGCGGCCGCCGAGGTTGTGCGCCAGCAACTGCATCCCGTAGCAGATGCCGAGCACGGGCTTGCCCGATTCGAGGACGTATGGGGGCAGGGTCGGCGCGCCCAGCTCGTACACGCTGTTTGGTCCGCCGGAGAGGATGAAGCCGCGCGGGTTTAGAGCGGCGATGCGGTCCGCGGGCGCGTCCCAGGCGATCAGCTCGCAATACACGCGCAGCTCGCGCACGCGCCGCGCGATCAGTTGCGCGGTCTGCGACCCGTAGTCGAGGATGGCGATGCTGTCGTGTTTCATTGCTCTTGTGGAGCTCACTCCTCCAGCGTGATCTTTCCGTTGTCCATTGCGGTGATGACCGCGAGTGTCTCGATGGGCACGTTAAGGTCGGCAAGGGCCTCGCGGCCGCCCTCGAACCGCTTCTCGATGACCGCGCCGATGGCGATCAGGTGCGCGCCGGAGTTCTGCACCAGCCGGACGAGCGCGCGGATGGTCTCTCCGCGGGCGAGAAAGTCGTCGATGACCAGGACATGATCGCGTGGGCCGAGAAACTCCGGCGAGATCATCAGCTCGGTCATGACGCCCTTGGTGTGCGACGGCGCGGAGGCAGTCATCGCGTTCGGGTGCATGGTGACCGGCTTGGTCTTGCGCGCATACACGACGGGGATGCCCAGGGCCAGCGCGGTGGTCAGCGCGGGAGCGATGCCGCTGATCTCCGCAGTGACGATCTTGTTCGCGCCGAGGTGCGCGAATCGGGCGGCCAGCGCGCCGCCGACGGCCAGCATGAGAGCCGGGTCGACCTGGTGATTGATGAAGCTGTCGACCTTCAGGATGCCTTTGCCGAGGTTGACGCCGTCGCGACGAATCCGGTCCTTCAAGAGCTCCATAGAGCAACTCCTTTTTCGCGCATGCAACCGAATCATTTTAACCGACGCGCGCCGCGATCCGTAAATCCGCTGCGCCGGCAGGGGCGGACGCAGTTTCCACGTTAGGCAATACGCATAACATAAGGTAACATGAACTTGGAGCTTGCTCTTCATGTCCTCTACTTCTTCCGCCCGCTCGCATCGCGTCATGGGATTGCTTGAGTCGCAGCTCGACCGCGGTTTTCACCGCGCCGCGCTGCGGAGCATCGCCGCGGCAGCGCGCGCAACAGGCGCTAACCTCGTGTGCTTCGACGGCGGCGTGCTCGCTGCCGACGGAGGATCTACCTCCATGCCGAATGTCCTGTACGACCTGGTGGGGCCGGCGAATGTGGATGGGCTCATCATCTGGGCGAGCGCACTCGATTGGGAACTGACCGCAGAGCAAACGGAGGCTTTTTGCCGCCGTTTCGCGCCGCTGCCCGTCGTCACGGTGGGTCGCGTCTTCGACGGCATCCCCGGCGTTCTCGTGGACAACTACCAGGGCATGCGCGAGGCGGCGCGCCATCTGATTGTCGATCATGGTTTCTCGCGCATCGCCTTCCTTCGTGGGCCGGAAGGCGCGGAAGAGGAGGAACTGCGCTTTCGCGCTTACTGCGACGCGCTGCGCGACGCGGGCATCCCCTTCGACCCGCGCCTGGTCTCGTCCCGCACGCAATGGCAGCGCCCTGATGGTCCGGTCGTCATTACCGAACTGCTCGACGAGCGCGGGCTGCGTCCCGGTGCGGATTTCCAGGCGATTTTGGCGGTGGGCGACGACATGGCGTGCGGCGCGATTGAAGCCTTGCGCGGCCGCGGCGTGCGCGTGCCCGACGATGTGGCGGTGGTCGGCTTCAACGACGACGAGGAAGGCCGCTCAAACCTGCCCGCGCTCACCACGGTGGCGCAGCCGGTGGCGGCAATGGGAAGCGCGGCAGTCGCGATGCTCTCCGCCCTGCTCGACGAACAGCCGACTCCATCCTCTGTCACGCTGCCGCTGGGCCTGGCAGTCCGCCGTTCGTGCGGATGCATGCCGCCTGGGGTGCTGCAGGCCGCTGCGCTGACAAACGGGGGCGAGGCAGGCGACGTCGCAGCGCGAACGGCCCGGCTCGCCGGCCTGGCGCTCGAGCCTGTGCGTGAGCTTGTGGACGCCTTTTTGGCCGA
>JALOOB010000346.1 GCA_025454635.1 Anaerolineae bacterium | reverse complement strand
GTCACACCCGAAACCGCGCACAATATCGGGAGCGCGTCCAAAATCCTGGGCGATGCCATGGAGCAGCTTATCACCTTCGGCAGCGGCTCGCTGGAGACGATCAAAGCCGCGGCGGCCAATATCGAGGCGAGCCAGCGCGTCTGACCACATCCGCATTGAACCTCCTGCCTCCAGATGTCGTTAAGGTTTGTTGTAATGGCTGTACTGACTTGTATCGCAGGAGGTTTATTGTGGCAGAGACTCAGAGAAATCGCCGTTTGATCGAGCACATCGACCCGGTCACCGGCGCCCGCACCTATACGGATGAGCCGACCGGCGAGATCGTCGCCCAGGACCAGGCGGCGGGCTACATCACCCCCGCCCCGGCAGCCGAGGTCACCGAGACCGTCGTCACCGAGCGGCTGGCGCCGGGGCAGACCTATGTGGTCGCGGGCCAGCCTGTCCCGGCGTCGCAGGAAGTCGTCAGCGAGCGGACGGTGGTCGGCGGCGCGCCGGTCGCGCCCGTGGTCGCCACGGAGGAGACGGCCGTTGTAACCGAAGACCCGTATGCGGAACGCCGCCTGGCGTCGAGCCGCATCCGGCAGGTCATCTACCTGTTATTCAGCATCCTCGAGGCGCTGCTGGCGATCCGGTTCATCCTGATGCTGCTCGGCGCGAACCCCGCTTCGGGTTTTGCGTCCCTGATCTACGGCATCACCGACCCGTTCCTGCTGCCATTCGCCGGCCTTTTCGGTCAACCGGCGGCTGGAGGCAGCGTGATCGAGGTGAACACTCTGGTGGCGATGATCGTCTACCCGCTCGTGGCGTGGCTACTGTCCAGGCTTGTGTCACTGGTGATGGGCGACGATCGGGCTGCGGTGCGGACGCGGCGGGTGGACCGCCGGATAGAGCGGTAAGATGCGGGGGCTGCCCGGCTCTTTTCGGACAGCCCCCGCATCCATTGACTACCGATCGGAGGCTACTCCTTCGGCTCGCGCCGCGCACGAGGCGCGCGTGGCGCAGCCGCAGGCTTGGAGGATGTCGTCGAGGCCGGGGCCGCGCGCGCCGCGGTCGACCGCGCAGCAGGCCGAGCGCGCGTCTCGGGTACGGGCACGGGGGCCTGCATGTTTTCCCAGATCCGCGCGAGGATCGCTATATCGGCCACCAGCGTCCCGCCATCGTGATACCGCACGGTCATTTTCGGTTTCGCTATCTCGATCACCTCGTATTGGCCGATGCGGTTCGCGTATAGCCCACCCACACGGAATGGATGATCCTGCTCGTCGTATGAATTCGTCGCCATGTTGCCTCTCTGCTCCTTCAAACCGAGTCCACCCCGTCACGCAACGATAGACCCGTCTCCGGAACCTGAGCCGTAGGGCAACGGTGTTTGGGTGTCAAAGCCCATTGTACCACACTTCCTATCCCGCCTGCCAGCCGAGCGCTCACGACTGCTTGCGCGCGCGTTCCCTCCGCCGGTACGCCTGCGCCAACCCGCCCTCCGCGGTCTCGCGGTACAGGCTCGGCAGATTGTTCCCCGTCTCCCACAACACCGCGACCACGTCATCAAAGGGTATCCGGTGCGAACCGTCTGACAGCAGCGCATAGTCGGCGCAGTTGAACGCCTTGGACGCGGCGAACGCGTTGCGCTCGATGCAGGGGATCTGCACGATGCCATTGACCGGGTCGCACGTCAGTCCGAGGTTGTGCTCCAGCCCCATCTCGGCCGCGTACTCGATTTGCCGCACGGTGCCGCCGAACAACTGCGCCGCGGCCGCGGCGGCCATCGCGCAGGCCACGCCGACCTCACCCTGGCAGCCAACTTCCGCGCCGCTGATCGACGCGTTTGTCTTGACCAGGTTGCCGATCAACCCGGCGGTCGCTAACGCGCGCAGGACGGCCTCGTCCGGGCAGCGTGTGATCTCCTGGGCGTAGCGGAGCACGGCGGGCACGACGCCGCTCGACCCGCATGTCGGCGCGGTGACTACCGTCCCGCCCGACGCGTTCTCCTCGGCCACCGCGAGCGCGTAGGAGTAGAGCAGTTCGAATCGATTCGGCGCGCTCCCGGCGATGGTCATTTTGCGGTGGATCACCCACGCCCTGCGCGCCACGCCGAGCCCGCCCGGCAGCACGCCTTCCTGCTTCAGCCCGCGCTCGATGGCCGCGCGCATCGCGGCCCAGATCTCCGCCAGGAATGGCCAAAGCGCCGCTCCTTCGCGCTCCTCGACGTACTCCCACAGCGATTGCCCGGTTCGCTTGCAGCGCTCAAGGATGTCAGCCAGGCGCGCGAGGTCATAGACCGGCGGCGCAGAGGGCTGCCCCTCCTCTGCCAACGCGCCCCCGCCAACGCTGAAGACAACCCAGGGCGGAGAAACAACGCCGTCGGTGATGGCCTCGAAGCGCATACCGTTCGGGTGGAAGGGGAGTTCGACGTCAGCCTGCCAGTCGATCTCAACCGGGACAGGCGCAAACGCGGTGGCGATGGCACGGTCGGTGAGATGGCCGCGACCCGTCGCCGCAAGGGACGAATACAAGGTGACGCGGTAGGACGATGCGCCGGGGTGGCGCTCTTTGAAAAGTTCGGCGGCCCGCCGCGGAGCCATGGTGTGGCTGCTCGAAGGACCGACGCCTATGCGATAAAGCTCGCGGAGTGATTGCATGGGAAGATATTAAAGCAGACCCGCCAGGTTTCGAAAAACCTGACGGGTCCCCGCATGTTTTCTGTTCCCCGCTAGCGTGTGGCGAGCGGCAGATAGGCGCGGCTGCTGATCAACAGCCCCTTGTAGAGGCCGCCGACGGCGCCCGCCTGCGTGCCGACGTAGAGGACCGGGCTGACCGGCCGCCCGCGCACGATCAGCGCGGAGAACTGCACGCCCGGCGCGCCGAGATCGACGCCCAGGTCGCGCCGCCGTCGCTCGTTGCGACGACTCCCTCGCAGTAGTCCGCGATATAGATGCGACTGCTGTCATACGGCGCGATCTCGATATCCACACCGCGCGTGCCGCAAGTCTCCGCGTCCTGTATCTGCGCCCAGCTTGCGCCGAAGTCAGTGCTGCGGAAGGTGCCGTAGTCCGTCTCAGCTACCATGCGCGCAGGCTCGGATAGATCGAGCGCCAGCGCGCGGACCGCCGGCTCGGGGATGCCCTGCGAGGAAGCGAACCACTTCGCCACCGGGGGCGGCGGGGCTGCGGCGAGCGTGGGCGCGGCGACCAGCAGGGCGATGAACGCAGCCGAAGCGACGAAAAGCAGGAGAAATCGCCAGGGGGTTCTCATAGGGGCCACCACGATGAGGTGGTTGCTGGAGCGCAATCGCAACTATCCTATATCGCGACCCTTCAGCTTGTCAAAAAGCCCGACGCTCAAGCGCTCTCCCTCCCCCTACCTGACCACCTCGACATCAGCCAGAAACAGCTCGCCGCTGCCCTCGGTCACGAGCGACACCTCGCGCACGTCGCTCCAGTCGATGAGCTCCAGGCGGGGCACGCGCAACGTCGTCAACGGCGCCTTCCCCGTGAACATCGGGCCGAACATCTCGTCCGCTTCGACCTCGCCCACGGGAAAGCGCAGCGCGGGCTCTTCCGCTCGTATCCCCGTGATCACCGACTGTCCCTTGCCGTCCGTCACGCGGATCAGGAGCGTCGGATCGGCCTCCGGCGCGTTCAATTCCGACAGCGGATTCACCGCCACGCGCAGGCTGATGGCGACGGCATCGCGCAGATCCCGCTTGCCCTCGGGAATCGCGAACGTCACCGCGCTAGGCCCAGGCCAACTGATCACAGCGAGCGCGGGTTGGCCGGGGATGCTGACGTTGACCCGCCTACATGGTTCGCTGCCCGGCTTTGAGACGGGCGTGTAAT
>JALOOB010000345.1 GCA_025454635.1 Anaerolineae bacterium | reverse complement strand
CCACGACCACCTCGACATGGACCGCGCCGATCCCGTTCTTCTGGACGCGCTCGACCTGAAGGTCGAAGCCGGGGATGCGAAGCGCGGCGAGGCGCTCACGGAGGGCTGCCACGTCGAGGCCGGCGGCCAGGAGCGCGGCGAGGATCATGTCGCCGCTGGCGCCGGCAACGCAGTCGAAGTAGAGTGTGAGCATGTGGTGTTTCCTGGTGGCTATGCGGATTGAAGATTGAAGATGGCAGATTAGACGAGTTGCTGGCGCGCGGGAATCCGGCTCAATCTGCGATTTTCAATCTTCAATTGGTACAGTTGCGCGCGGCGGTCAGAATGCGGTGCGCGACGACAGCCGCGCCGAAGCCGTTGTCGATGTTGACGACTGAGACGCCGGCCGCGCACGAGTTGAGCATGGCGAGCAGCGCAGCGAGGCCGCCGAAACTGGCGCCGTAGCCGACGCTGGTCGGCACGCCCACGACGGGGCATGCGGCGAGCCCGCCGATGACGCTGGTCAGCGCGCCTTCCATGCCTGCCACGCTGATGATGACCGAGGCGTTGCGGATGTCGTCCTGGCGGTTGAAAAGGCGGTGGATGCCGGCCACGCCGACGTCGAACGCGCGAACCACCCGGCCACCGAAGAAGTCGAGCGTCTGGGCCGCCTCCTCGGCCACCGGCAGGTCTGCGGTGCCCGCGCAGGCGACGAGCGCGTAGGGCTCGTCGTCAGTGTGCGCGACGGGCGCGGCGCGCGACAGCGAAAGCAGCCGGGACAGGGGATCGTAGCGCGCATCGGGGAGGCGCGCCTGCGCGTAGGCCGCCATTTCGGGCGTCGCGCGGGTGCCGAGCACGCGGTCGTGGTGCGCAAAGAGGCGCTCGAAGATGCCCGCGACGTGCTCGTGGGTTTTGCCCTGGCAGAAGACGACCTCGGGGATGCCCTGGCGCAGCCCGCGGTGCAGGTCAAGCTGGGCATAGCCGAGGTCGTCGAACGGGAGCGCGCGCAGGCGTTCGAGCGCCTCGTCGACGCTGACACGGCCGCTTTGCGCGTCAGTCAGAAGCCGGCGTAACTTCTCTGTGTCCAAGCGGGATCACCTGGTTGAGGCTGCCGGACTTGAGTCCGGTCAGGTCGAGCGACACGAATGTGTATCCGGCCTGCTTCAACTCCGCGACGATTTCCTCGCGCATGGACAGCAGGCGCTCGAACTCGGCGGGCGGCACCTCGATGCGCGCGACGTCGCCGTGGTGACGGACGCGCACCTCGCGGAAGCCGCGCTCGCGCAGCGCCCACTCGCCCCTGCCGATCTGATCGAGCGTCTCGGGGCTGATGCGGGTGCCGTAGGGCACGCGGGAGGAGAGGCACGGCGCGGAGGGCATGTCCCAGTTGGAGAGGCCCAATTCGCGCGCAAGCTGGCGGATGTCGGCCTTGGTCATGCCGACCTCTTCGAGCGGGCTGCGGACGCCGTGCTCCTTCGCGGCCTGCCGGCCAGGGCGCCAGTCACCCACATCGTCCGCGTTCGCGCCGTCCAGCAGCACGCCCAGGCCCTCGCGCGCGGCGACTTCGAGCAGCTCGTCGTAGACGTTGGTCTTGCAGAAGTAGCAGCGGTTGGTGGGGTTGGCGAGATAGCGCTCGTCCTCGTCCTCGTGCGTGTTCACCCACATGACGCGCGCGCCGATCTCGCGGGCCACCTGCGCAGCGCCGTCCTGTTCGTAGTGGGGCATGGAGGCGGAAACCGCGGTCAGGCCGACCGCGTGGTCTCCGAGCGTGTCATGCGCAACCTTGAGCACGAGCGTGCTGTCGATGCCGCCGGAATAGGCGACGGCGGCACGGCCCATGCTGCCAATGAGCGCGGTGAGGCGTTCGTATTTTTCGTTCAAGGGAATTCCTCGACAAGTTACAAACCCAACGGATCTTTCGAGACCCGCCGGGCATTCGTCTGGTTTACGGCCGGACGCGCAACTCGAGCTGGCCCTCGGTCGTCCGCACCTCTTCAATGTACCATCGAGAAGTGTACTGCTGCAAGGCCTGATTCGCGAACGTTGGAATGAGCGACGTGACCATGCCGCGCGGGCTGATCGACTCGGTTTCCAGTTCGAGGCGGCCGTCGACCGCGATCAGGCGGCCCACGAGGGTGACGTTATCCGCGCTGACGAAACCGTAGCCGACGCGACCGGCGGTGAGAACCATCTTGCCGTCCGCGGTGAACTGCACGCCGACATTCTCCAGCGTGGCGCCGCTTTCCGCGGTCGCGCCCGAAGTAACCGAGCGGAGCACGTCCGCCTCGGTAATCACGACAAGGTTAGGATCACGGGTCGCGGCGACCGTTGGCGCGGCTGTCGGCGCGGCCGCGATCGTCGGCAGCGCAGCGGTCGGTTCAGCGGCGCGCGTCGGCGGCGGCAGGGTCGGGCGCAGGTCAGGCGCGCGCGTGCCGATCTCCATGCTGCCGGTAACCGGCTGCGGCGTCCAGGACTCGCGGCGCCCCTCACGGCGCGCGCATGCGCTCGCCACCACGGCCACAACTGCCAGCAGCGCGACCAGATAGAAGAACTTCCTCATGCTAACAACACCCACTCGTCCTGCAGCGGCAGGGTGGTCACTTCGACCGAATTGCCCGCCACATAGCAGTTGATCTCGAGCCGCACCCCGAAACCCTCATGCGGGAGGTAGATGCCCGGCTCGATTGAAAAGCCGACGCCGGGAATCAGCCGGCGGCGGTCCTGCGTCTCCAGGTTGTCAATATTGACGCCGTTGGCGTGGCCTACGGTTCCGAGGCTGTGACCTGTGCGGTGAATGAAGTAGTCGCCGTAACCCGCGTCCGCGATGACCTTGCGGCATGCGTCGTCGACTTCGTAGCCGTACACAGGCCCGCCTGCGGCGAGGCGTTCGTTCGCGTACGCCACCGCGCGGTCGCGCGCGGCCTTGACCACGTCAAACACCTGGTGCGCGAGGACCGGCACGTTCTGGCCGGCGTAGGCAACCCAGGTGATATCCCCGACGATGTCTTCCGGCCCTGCGCGCTTGCCCCAGAGGTCGATCAGCAGGAAGTCGCCCGCGCGGAGTTCAGTGTCCGCGTCGCGGCGCGGGGCGAAGTGCGGGTCGGCGCCGTGCGCGTTGACGCCGACGATGGGCGCATGGTCGACCACGAGCCCGCGCTCGTCAATCTGGCGCATCATGAAGTCCTGCAAGCCGCACTCGGTGACCGTCTCGCCCGCGGCAAGGCGCGCGCGGGCATGGGCGAAGGTGGCCTCCTTAAGCTCCAGCAGTTGCCCGCAGGCCCAGCGGTGCGACGCAAGCTGCGCGGGCGACCAGACCGCCTCTGCCACCTGCACGAGATCCGCGGACGTGACCACTTCGAGGCCGAGGCTGCGGATGAGCTCCACCGTGCCTGCGTCGACGCGGCTGACGTAGGGGATGGCGCAGCCGGGGGAGACCTCCATGGCGACCCGCTGCGCGCCGCGAGTGAGCTCACGCAGCGCCTCGGTCCAGGCCGGCCAGGAGACGTAAGCGGCCGCGTCGGGTGCGACGTCTTTCATGCCGCCCGCCTCGATGGCATGGACGAGCCAGCGCGGCTCGCCGGTCGCAGGGATGTAGCAGGCCCAGCGCCGGGAGAGGAAGCGGTCGGCAGGCAGGCCGGTCACGCTGCGCGCGAGCGGGTTGATGCCCTTGAAGTCGTAAAGGAGCCAGCCGTCAAGGCGCTCCTCGCGGAGCGCGGCCTGGATTTCGGTCAGTCGGCGCATGGTTGCCTCGCATGAATGAGACTGGTCAGGCCCGAATTATACCCTATTTCAGGAGCGCGGCCGCCTTCGCCCACACCTCGTCGAACATGGCTGCGGTGAGGCGGCCGGTCTGGGTGTTCTG
>JALOOB010000344.1 GCA_025454635.1 Anaerolineae bacterium | reverse complement strand
CGCCGCGTCAAAGAAACAACGCTCGGCGCGTACGCGCACCAGGACACGCCGTTCGAAATGATCGTGGACGCGCTCAACCCGGAGCGCAACCTGAGCCACGCGCCGCTCTTCCAGGTCATGTTCGCGCTCCAACAACAATTGGGTCAGCAACAACCGGGACGCGACGGCCCTCGCGGCCAGGGTCTTAGCATGAGCGCCATCGAGGCGCACAGCGGCACCTCGAAGTTCGACCTCACGCTCTTCATGGTCGAGACCGGCGGCAACGCGGGCGGAGCCGGCGCGTTGAGCGGCGCATTCGAGTACAACACCGACCTTTTCGATCCCGCGACCATCTCCCGCCTGATCGAGCACTTCACGATCCTGCTCGGCGGCATCGCAGCCGACCCGGGTCTGCCCCTCTCCGAGCTGCCGCTGCTCGGCGAGGCGGAAACGCGCTACCTGCTCCACGAATGGAACGCGACGGCCGCCGACTTCCCCGCGCACCTTGCCGCGCACCAGTTGATCGAGGCGCAGGCCGATGCGCACCCGTCTGCCGTCGCGGTCCTTGCCGCCGGCGAGACGGGCGAGACCATCGCGCTCACTTATCAAGAGCTGGACGCGCGCGCGAACCAGCTGGCCCGGCGCCTGCGCAAGCTCGGCGTGGGCCTCGACGACCGCGTCGCTATCAGCCTGGAGCGCGGCGTCGAGTTGCCCGTCGCCATGCTCGCGACGCTCAAGGCCGGCGCAGGGTACGTGCCGCTCGACCCCACCTACCCGCCCGATCGTCTCGCCTTCATGCTGGAAGACTGCGGCGCAAAAGTGCTGCTCACCCAAGCGCGCGTGCTCGAACGATTGAAGATTGAAAATGACAGATTGCAGATTGTTCTCCTGGACGATCTTCTCGCGGAATCGTTGGACGAATCTGCAATCTTCAATCTTCAATTGGCCGTCCACCCCGATAGCCTCGCCTACGCTATCTACACCTCCGGCTCGACCGGCCGACCGAAGGGCACGCTCATCCACCACCGCGGGTTGGTCAATTACCTGACCTGGTGCCGCCGCGCCTACCCGCTCGGTGAGGGCGGCGGCGCGCCCGTTCACTCGTCCATCTCGTTCGACCTGACCGTGACCAGCCTGCTCGCGCCGCTGACCGCTGGCAAGACCGTCCACCTGCTCCCCGAGGGCCTGCCCGTCGAGGTGCTCACCGGCGCGCTCCGCGACCATGGAGGTTACAGCCTCGTCAAGATCACGCCCGCCCACCTTCAGCTCATCGGGCAGCAGCTCGCGCCGGACGAAGCGCAGGGCCGCACTCGCTCCTTCATCATCGGCGGCGAAAACCTGCTGGCCGAGCACGTGGAGTTCTGGCGCGCCAACTCCCCCGAAACCCGGCTCTTCAACGAGTATGGTCCGACCGAGACCGTCGTCGGCTGCTGCGTCTACGAAGCGCCCGCGACCGGCGACGTCACCGGCTCCGTCCCGATCGGCCGTCCCATCATCAACACGCGACTCTACATCCTGGACCGCCACCTTCGCCCGGCGCCGCTCGGCGTCCCCGGCGAGCTCTACATCGGCGGCGTGGGCGTCGCGCGCGGCTATCACGACCGCCCCGACCTCACCGCCGAGCGCTTCCTCCCCGACCCGTTCATAGAAGATTACAAATCGAAGATTGAAGACGCCCCCTTCCAACCCGATCTTCAATCTTCCATCTTCAGTCTTCCATCCACGCCAACCAAAGGTTGGCGCATGTACCGCACCGGCGACGCGGTCCGCCTCCGCCCCGACGGCATCCTGGAATACCTCGGCCGCCTCGACGACCAGATCAAGATTCGCGGCTTCCGCGTCGAGCTGGGTGAGATCGAAAGCGTGCTATCGGAAATCGAGGCCATCAAAGAGGCGGCAGTCGTGGCGCAGGGGGCCGGCGCGGACCGGCGCCTCGCCGCCTTCGTCGTGTTTGCCGCGGGCAAGGAGGCGAGCGCAGCCGACCTCCGCGCTGCGCTCGGCAAGCGCCTGCCCGACTATATGATCCCGGTCGCCTTCACCGCCCTCGACGCGCTGCCGCTGACCGCCAATGGGAAGGTCGACCGCGGCAGACTGGCGCGCGCCGAGGGTCAGGCGCTCGAGATGGGCGCTGACGCGGCGGGGCCGTTCGTCGCGCCGTCGACCCCAACCGAGCAGATTCTCGCGGGCATCTGGGCCGGCCTGCTTAAGTTGGAGGACGCCGGACGAATCAGTGTCAATGCCAGCTTTTTCGATCTCGGCGGCCATTCGCTGCTCGCCACGCAGCTTCTCTCGCGCATCCGCGACGCGTTCGACGTCGACCTGCCGTTGCGCGCCCTCTTCGAAGCGCCCACGCTTGCCGGCTCCGCGGCCGCGGTGGATGCGGCCCTGGCGGGCAGACGGCGCGGCGCTGTCGCGCGACCTGTGGCGCTCCCGCGGGACGGCCGACCCCTTCCGCTTTCGTTCGGGCAGCAGCGCTTCTGGTTCCTCGACCGGCTGGAGCCGGGCAACCCCTTCTACAACGTTCCTTCGGCGGTGCGGCTGCTCGGCGAGCTAAATGTCGACGCGCTGACGTACGCGCTCGGTGAAATCGTCAGGCGGCACGAGGTCCTACGCACGGCTTTCCGGGAAGAAGCAGGGAAGCCGGTTGCAGTGGTCTCCGACGCGCCCGGCGATGGGTTGCTCGCGCTCTCCGACCTGTCTGCGAGCGGCCTAGACGAGCGCGAAGCCGAGCTGCGCACGCTCGCGATGCGGGAGGCATCCGCGCCGTTCGACCTCGCCCGCGGTCCGCTCTTCCGCGCGCGCCTCGTCCGGCTGGCGGCCGACGAACATGTCCTGCTCCTCACCATGCACCATGTCGTCTCAGACGCCTGGTCGAACGAGGTGCTCGGCCGCGAAGTCGCCGCATTTTACGCGAGCTACATTACGCAACGTCCGGCGCCCCTGCCCCCGCTGCCCATCCAGTACGCGGACTACGCCGCATGGCAGCGCGACTGGCTGCAGGGGGAGACGCTTGCCGCCGAGGTGGAGCACTGGCGCAAGGAACTCGCCGGGCTGCCCGCGTTGCTGGAACTCCCGACGGACCGGCCG
This sequence comes from Anaerolineae bacterium, assembly GCA_025454635.1. Taxonomy (GTDB): domain Bacteria; phylum Chloroflexota; class Anaerolineae; order CG2-30-64-16; family CG2-30-64-16; genus JALOOB01. The sequence continues at coordinate 786 of JALOOB010000344.1, read as the reverse complement.
CGCCCCTCCGTCCAGTCGTATCGCGGGGCGAATGAAACCTTCGAGCTCGAGGCGCAAGTTGCCTCCGGGCTGACTGCGCTCGCTCGCCGCGAAGGCGCAACGCCGTTCATGGTTCTGCTGGCCGCGTTTCAAACTCTCCTCCACCGCTACACCGGACAGGAAGACATCCCGGTGGGCGTGCCGATTGCCAACCGCACACGCGGCGAAACTGAAGGCTTGATCGGTTTCTTCGTCAATACGCTGGTCATGCGCGGGCGTTTTGGCGGCGCGCCCGCGGGCGGTCTGACCTTCCGCGAGCTTCTGCAGCGCGTCAAGGAGACGGCGCTCGACGCCTACGCCCACCAGGACCTCCCGTTCGAGACGCTGGTGGACACGCTCCAGCCCGAGCGCAGCCTGAGTTACAGCCCGATCTTCCAGGTGCTCTTCAACCTTCAGTCCGCCCGTCCGTCGGGCGCAACGGCAGACGCGCGGAGCGCCGCGCTGCGCATGGAGCCGTTCGAGTCGCCCAGCGCGACCTCGCCGTATGATCTGACGCTCTCCATGTCCGACGGTGCGGACGGTCTGCGCGGGACGTTCGAGTATGCCGTCGACCTGTTCGATGCGAGCACGATCCGGCGCATGATCGGCCACTTCAGCGAACTGCTCGCCGCGGCCGTCGCGGACCTGCCGGGGCAGGGTGCCGATACCCCCATCGGCCGCCTGCCCCTGCTCACCGCCGCCGAGCGCACCCAACTCGCCGCCTGGAACGACACCGCCCGCGCCCGGCCCGACCGCCCGATTCACGCC
>JALOOB010000343.1 GCA_025454635.1 Anaerolineae bacterium | reverse complement strand
TCGCAGATGATGCCCTTGTACCGCGTGCGCTTGTACTTGCCGCACGCGCATTCCCAGTCCTTCGTCGGGCCGAAGATGCGCTCGCAGAACAACCCATCGCGCTCCGGCCGCAGCGTCCGGTAGTTAATCGTCTCCGGCTTGGTCACCTCACCGTGTGACCACTCCATGATTTGCTCGGGAGAAGCCAACGAGATACGAATGGCATCAAATTCATTAACTTCCACGGATCATCTCCCCTTGACTCAAAATCGCAGATCGAAAATTGAAGACTGAGGCCGCGTCGGCGCCTCCGTCATGTTCAATTTTCAATCTGCAATTTGCAATCGTTATTCCATGCCCTTGGTCATCGCGCCGGGCAGGCTCAGGCTGAAGCCCAGGTTTGGCAGCTTCTCCTCGGAGTCTTCGCGGCCGAACTGGATGACCTCTTCCTTCGCGTCGACAACTTCGACGGCCAGGCCAAGCGACTGAAGTTCCTTGACCAACACGCGGAAGCTCTCCGGCACGCCGGGCGACTCGATGGTCTCGCCCTTGACGATGGCCTCGTAGGTCTTCACGCGGCCGGTCACGTCGTCGGACTTCACCGTCAGCATCTCCTGAAGGCTGTGCGCCGCGCCGTAGGCTTCCAGCGCCCACACTTCCATTTCGCCGAAGCGCTGCCCGCCGAACTGCGCCTTGCCGCCCAGCGGCTGCTGGGTCACCAGGCTGTACGGTCCGGTCGACCGGGCGTGCACCTTGTCCTCGACCAGGTGGTGCAGCTTCATCATGTGGATGATGCCCACCGTAACCGGGGAATCGAAAGGATCGCCCGTCTTGCCGTTGAGCAGCACCGTCTTGCCCCACGTGGGCAGCGGTTGGCCGCTCTCGCGGCTCACCTGGATCGCCTGCGCCACGACTTCCTCGTCGGTCAACGCCGAGATGCGGTCCATTTCGGCGTACATCGCCTGGCGCTGCTCGGGCGTCTCCGGCGTCTCGACAAAGTCGCTCGCGCCTTCCTCGCCTTCCTGCTCGGCCAGGTTGACCACGCGCATCCGCTCGCGGACCACCCACTTCAGCCACTCGCGCAGGCAAACCACACGCGCGCGCTCGTCAGCCGCGTCCGTCTCGGTGACGACGTGGTCGTCCTCCGCAAACGAAATGAGCATTTCCGGATCGTAGTTCTGCGGCTCCTCGCTCAGCCACTCGCGCAGCATCGAACGACGCGCATAACCGTAATCGCGATACACCTTCTCCGGGTCATAACCGCGCTCGCCGAGCCACTCCGCCAGGTACATCGCGCGGACCTCGTCGTCGTCCTGGAACTCGGCCTCGGTCAGCCCCTGCTTTTCCGCCCAGTCCCAAGCGCGGCGCGTCGCCTTCTCCCACGCCCGGTCCGCCAGCCACGCGCGCGCCAGCTCGGCCTCGATCTCGCTCTCAGAGGCGCCGTCAAACACCGGCGTCTCCGCGCGGAAGCCGAGGCGCTCCGCTGCCCAGCCAAGGTGCGTTTCGAGCACCTGACCGATGTTCATACGCGCGGGCACGCCCAGCGGGTTCAGAATAATGTCGACCGGCGTGCCGTCGGGCAGGAAGGGCATATCCTCCACCGGAACGATCCGGGAGATGACGCCCTTGTTGCCGTGGCGGCCGGCCATCTTGTCGCCTTCCATGATCTTGCGGCGCTGCGCTACGCTGACGCGCACCATGCGCTCGACGCCGGCAGGCAGGTCCCGGTGCGCATCGCGGGAGAACTCCTTGATGTCGACCACCTTGCCGTACTCGCCGTGCGGCAGCCGCAAGCTCGAATCCTTGACCTCGCGCGCCTTCTCGCCGAAGATCGCGCGCAGCAGCTTCTCTTCCGGGCTCAGCTCGGTCTCGCCCTTCGGCGTGATCTTGCCGACGAGAATATCGCCCGGCGCCACCACCGCGCCCACGCGCACCACGCCGTACTCGTCCAGGTCCTTCAGCGCATCTTCGCCCACGTTCGGGATATCCCGCGTGATCTCTTCCGGCCCCAGCTTCGTGTCGCGCGCCTCGACCTCGTGCTTCTCGATGTGGATCGACGTGAACTTGTCTTCCTGCACCATGCGCTCGCTGATCAGGATGGCGTCTTCGTAGTTGCCGCCCTCCCAGCTCAGGAACGCGACCAGCACGTTCTGACCCAGCGCCATCTCGCCCAACTCTGTGGAGGACGAGTCACCAAGCACCTGACCCTTCTCAACCCGGTCGCCCTTCTGGACGACGGGCCGCTGGTCGATGCACGTGCTCTGGTTCGAGCGTTGGTACTTCCGCAGCCGGTACGTGCGCCGTGTGCCGTCATCTTCCAGGACGACGACCTCGTCCGACGCGGCCTTGATGACCTCGCCCGGATGCTGCGCGACCGCCACCTGGCCCGAGTCGACCGCGGCCTGGCGCTCGATGCCCGTGCCCACGATCGGCGCTTCCGGCCGCAGCAGCGGCACGGCCTGGCGCTGCATGTTGGAGCCCATCAACGCGCGGTTCGCGTCGTCGTGCTCCAGGAACGGGATCAACGCGGCCGAAACGGAAACGATCTGCTTCGGCGACACGTCCATGTACTCGATGTGATCCGGCGCCTCGAACAGGAACTGCTGCTGCCGCCGGATCGAAACGCGCGACTCAGTGAAGTGGCCGCTCTCGTCCGTTGGCGCGTTCGCCTGCGCGATCGCGTAGCGGTCCTCTTCGTCGGCCGACAGGTACGCAATGTTGTCCGTAATGGTCGGCATCACGCGCACTTCGGGCAGCACGTCGCCGAGCGACGCAATCTGCTCCGCGAGCGCCTCGTCGATGCGCGTCCCCGGCGTGGCGATCACCGTGCCGTCGGGCAGCGCAACGCGGTCGCGCAGCACCTGCCCCACAAGGTTCTCGGCCTTGTTCGGCACCCGGTTGATGACCTTGCGATATGGCGTCTCGATGAAACCAAACTCGTTAATTCGGCCATACGTTGCCAGCGACCCTATCAGGCCGATGTTCGGACCTTCCGGCGTCTCGATCGGACAGATGCGGCCGTAGTGCGAGTTGTGCACATCGCGGACGTCGAAGCCCGCGCGCTCGCGGCGCAGGCCACCCGGGCCTAGCGCGCTCAGGCGGCGCTTGTGCGTCAACTCGGCGAGCGGGTTGGTCTGGTCCATGAACTGCGAAAGCTGCGAACCGCCGAAGAACTCGCGGATCGCCGCGACCACTGGCCGGATGTTGATGAGTCCGAGCGGCGTCGTTTGCTCGCTGTCGCGGATCGACATGCGCTCGCGGACGACGCGCTCCATGCGGAGCAGGCCCACGCGCAGCTGGTTCTGGATCAACTCGCCCACGGTCTTGACGCGGCGGTTGCCCAGGTGATCGATGTCGTCCTCGCCCTCGACGCCCTTGTTGATCTGGATCATGCGGCGCAGCACCGCGGCCAGGTCTTCCTTAGTAAGCGTGCGGTGGCTGAGCGGAACGTCCAGCTCGAGCCGACGATTCAGCTTGTAACGGCCCACCTTGCCCAGGTCGTACCGCCGCGGCGCAAAGATCAGGTTCTGCATGAAGCTCTTGGCGTTGTCCAGCGTCGGCGGATCGCCAGGGCGCAGCTTCTTATAGAACTCGAGCAGCGCGCCATCGACGCCCTTGGCCGAATCGGACAGGTTGGGCGTGCGGGTCGGGTCGCGCTCGAGAGTGGTCGCAATATACGGATGCTCCGGGTCATTGTCGACCTCAGAGAACAGTTCAAGGATTTGTTCGTCCGCGCCGAAACCGATGGCGCGCAGCAGCACGGTCACCGGCAGCTTGCGCTTGCGGTCAACCTTAACGGAAATGATGTCGCGCTTCGAGGTCTCAAATTCAAGCCACGCGCCGCGGTTCGGGATCAGCTTCGAGTAGCACAGGCGGCGGTC
>JALOOB010000073.1 GCA_025454635.1 Anaerolineae bacterium | reverse complement strand
AGCAGGTGGTCGAGGTGGGGCAGGTGTATACGATCGAACCGGGGCTGGACGTGCCCGGTTATGGGTATATCGGATTGGAAGAGGACGTAGTGGTGACAGAATCGGGAGCCATATACCTTGGGGAGCCGCAGCGCGAGCTGATAATTAGGTAGGCAATAACTCCCTTTAACCGCTGCTAACCGGGCTTATCTTGCCCCTTTAGCAGCGGTTTTATATGCCTTTGAGGAAGCATGGCCGCGGAGGGGGCGGATTGGCTTTCGGATGACCGGCGCGGCCCGTCTACAGAAGGAGCGGGCTCACGTCTTTTTGATTACCTGGCGGCCCAGTTCAAGCGCGAGCGATTCGAGGCTGGCGAGGTTGTGGAGCGGCAGGAAGTCATCGACGTAGGGGAGGGCGGCCTGGATACCGAGCGCGAGGGGCCGGTAGTCGGGGGAGCCGAGCAGGGGGTTGAGCCAGATGAGCCGGTGGACGCTGCGGCGCAGGCGGGCCATCTCCTGCGCGAGGAGGTCGATGTCGCCGCGGTCCCAGCCGTCGCTGATGATGATGGCGACCGCGCCGGGACCCAGGGTGCGCCGGGCCCAGCGGTAGTTGTGTTCGCGGAGGGACTCCCCGATGCGGGTGCCGCCGGACCAGTCGCGGGCGGCGGTGGAGACGTCGTCGAGCGCGCGGTCGACGTCGCGGTGGCGGAGCGCGCGGGTGACGCGGGTGAGGCGGGTGCCGAAGACGAAGGCCTCGACGCGCTGGTGGCTGCGCGAGAGCGCGTGGATGAAGTGGAGGAAGATGCGCGAGTAGCGGTCCATCGAGCCGCTGATGTCGCAGATAACGGTGAGGGGGCGGGGCTTGTGGCGGCGGCGCTGCCAGGAGAGGTCGACGATCTCGCCGCCGTAGGGGAGGCTGCCGCGCATGGTGCGGGGGAGGTCGAGGTAGGGGGCGCGCTTTGGGGCGCGCGCCCGGCGCCGGGTGGTGTGGTCGCTTAACTGCCAGACGAGTGAGTCGATGAAGCGGCGAGCGGCGGCCCACTCCTCTTCGGTGTAGGCGGCGAAGTCCTTCCGGCGGAGCAATTCGACCGGACTGTAAGTGGCCTCGACGGTGGTTTCGCGGGGGGGCTGGGGTTCGTCGGGCTTGTTAAGCGGGTCTTCGGTGACGTGGCCGTCAAGCTGCCGGTCCTCGGGCCGGCCCTCCGGCTGGGCGCTGCGGGGCGCGGCCGCTCGGGCGACGAGCCATGCGGCGCCGCCGGACCAGAAGAGGTTGAAGGCGACGTCGAAGATGGCCTGTTCTTCGGGGCTGCGGACGAGGACGCCGGAGGCGGCGCGGTAGAGGTCGGCGCGGCGGCGGAGGTCGACGAGGGAGACGGCTGTCGCGAGGTCGGCGGCCTGGGCGGTGCTGACGGGGAGCCCGGCGCGGCGGAGGACGCGCGCGAAGTGGAGCAGGTTGGAGGCAAAGTGTTCGCCCCGGGCAAGCGCGTCGCCGGTGGGGAGGCTCTGGCCGGCGGCGGGGGCCGTTTCAGCGGGCGCCATGCGCTCGTTTCGCCAGATCGCGCGTGAGCGCGCCCTGCACGCGCTGGGCGTCGTCCTGGTATTTGAGGAGCACGCCGAGGGTGTCGTTGATGACGGCTTCGTCGACCTCGGTCGCGCCGATGGTCATGAGCGCGGCGGCCCAGTCGAGCGTCTCTGCGACGCCTGGGGGCTTGAAGAGGTCGGCGCGGCGCAACTCCTGGACGACGCGGGTCACCTGGACGGCGAGCTGCGCGCTGATGCCGGGGGACTTCAGGAGGACGATCTGGTATTCGGTTTCGAAGGGGGGGTAGTCGATCCAGTGGTAGAGGCAGCGACGCTTGAGCGCGTCGTGAACCTCGCGGGTGCGGTTGGACGTGACGACGACGACGGGCGGCTGCGCGGCGCGGATGGTTCCAAGCTCGGGGATGGTGATCTGGAAATCGGAGAGAAGCTCGAGCAGGAAGCTCTCGAACTCCTCGTCGGCGCGGTCGATCTCGTCGATGAGGAGGACGGGGCGGGCGGCGTCGTTGGCGGCGGGGTCGATGGCCTGGAGGAGGGGTCGGGCGAGGAGAAACTCGCGGCTGTATAGCTCGCGCGCCATTTCGGCGCGGCCGGCGCCGGTGGCCTCCAGCATGCGGAGGTGGAGGATCTGGCGGGCGTAGGCCCAATCGTAGACGGCGGTGCGCACGTCGAGGCCCTCGTAGCACTGGAGGCGGATGAGCTTGGCGCCGAGCATGGTGGAGAGGGTTTTGGCGACCTCAGTCTTGCCGACGCCGGCCTCGCCTTCGAGGAAGAGCGGCTTGCCCATCTTGAGGGCGAGGAAGATGATGGTGGCAAGGTCGCGGCCGGCGAGGTAGCCCGCCGCGAGCAACGACTGCTGCAGGGAGTCGATGGTGTCAATCATTGGTCACCGCGCGTGATGGATGGGAGCAAGGTCGTTAGTGTAGCCCAGGTGCGGGCGGGGGGCAAACGGCCCGGACCTGAGCTGCAGACAGGCGGCAGGGGCGGGCTGCGCCCGCCAGCCTCGGTTTACTGGCACGTTTTCGGCGGGGGCGGCCCGCCCCCGCCACCCCCGCCGGGGGGCTGCGCCCCCTCGAACCCCCAATTTGTCACGAGGTGGGGCCTGTCAGGCGGCAAACGGGATGGTCGACAGGCTGGGTGGGGCGTTGCGTAAGTGTTGCGCGGTGATCCGGGCGCGCGGGGGAGCTGCGCGGGCGGGACTCGCTGCGCGCGTGAACCGGGATGGGGATGAGAAGCGAGGGCGGCGGGGGCGAGCCGCCCCCGCCAATAGCCAGCGATCCGGCCCTTGGGTGAACTTCGGTGACTGCGGATTAGTTCTTCGAGCGGGTGAGGTACTGCGCGCGCTTGACCCAGCCGTTGACCATGGCCTGGGCGGGGATGCGGCCAACGAGCTTCTTTTCCTGGTTTGCCTTGTTCAGCCGATCGCGCAGATCTTCAGGTTGGATGGCGGCCAGCTCCTTGGCGCTATGCACGCCGACTTCCTCGAGCAGGACGATGTAGGCGTCGCCGATGCCGCGGATGCGTTCGAGGTCAGCCCGATGATAAATGGTGGCGAGATAGTCGGGGTCTACGCCGGTCACCTGCGCGAGCTGGGCCACGCCGTCGACCTTTTCGCAGGCGCTCAGCAAGTCGTCGGTGTATTTGATGCCGCGGGCCTTGAGGCGGGTTTCGGCATCGTCCTGCATGCCGTAGAGTTTGTTCAACATCATTGTCATGGGGTCGCTCCTCCAACATGTCTTGAGTCAATTCTATCGAAGTTGCTGGAGCGACGCAACGGAACTCACGCGTATTTGCGGGTAAAAGAAAGACGCCCTTGCGAAGCGGAGCGAAAGGGAGAAATGTTGTATTTATATTAAGTATTTTTGACTAGTCGGCCGCGGGCTAGGCGCCGGGCGCCTTGACGAGGCCCTCGCGAAGCGCGTAGAGCGCGGCCTGGGTTCGATTGGTGAGGCCAAGCTTGTCGAGGATGCGGCTGATGTGCGCGCCGACGGTGCGCTCGCTGATCGCGAGGCGGTCGGCAATCTCGCTGTTTGCCAAACCCGTGGCCACGAGCTTGAGGACTTCGATCTCGCGTTCGCTCAAGGGCTCTTCGGTGGGCGCGCCGGGTGAGCTGGCGCGGTGGACCTGGCGCACGAGTTTCTGGGCGACGTCCGGGCTGAGGTAGGGTTGGCCCTGGCTGACGCTGCGGATGGCGTCGGCGAGTTCTTCCACTGACGCGTCTTTGAGAACGTAACCGAGCGCGCCGGCTCGCACTGCGGCAAAGACGCGCTCATCTTCGGAGAAGCTCGTCAGGACCAGGATGCCGGCGGTGGCGCCCTGTTTCTTGAGGGCGGGGATGGTTGTGAGGCCGTCCATGACCGGCATCGACAGGTCGAGGAGGATGACGTCGGGTCGCAGGGCCGCGGCGCGCGACAGGGCGATTTCGCCGTTTTCGGCCTCACCGACGATTTCGACCTCGGGCCTGGCGCTCAGGAGAGAGATCAGGCCCTTGCGGACCAACCGGTGGTCGTCAACAACCAGCACTTTCACAGGGTCGTTCATTCTTCCGCTCCCAAGGTCACAGCGTCAGGCTGCTCGTCGTAGCAATTAATACGCAAGATCACGGAGGTTCCTGCGCCGCGCGCGCTGCGGACGATGACGCTGCCGCCGAGCCGCGCCGCGCGTTCCTGCATGCCGGCGAGGCCAAGGCCCCCGCTGTACATCATCGAGGATTCGTCGAAGCCGACGCCATTGTCGGTGACGCTCATGGTGAGCGTGTTGCCCTCGGGGCGCAGCTCGACGGTGACTTCGGTGGCGCGAGCGTGCTTGAGGGAGTTGTTGAGGGCCTCGATCGCAATCCGGTAGGCGTCTTCTTCGGCCTCGCCGGAGAGCTCGATTTCGGCCGGGGCCACGAGTTTGGTTTTTATGCCGGCGCGCGCCTCGACTGCGTCGAGCCGATAGCGCAGGGCAGACACGAGGCCCTCGTACTCAAGAAGCGGCGAGCGCAACTGGTAGAGGAGCAGGCGGAGGTCCTTGAGGGCCTGGCGCGCCATATCTTCGATCTCGCGCAGCGTCTCGGCGGCCTGGCCGTCGCGAGTGTCGATGTTTTGGCGGGCGGTTTGAGTGGTGAAGATCATGCTGAAGATCGACTGGGTGACGGAGTCGTGGATGTCCTGGGCGAGGCGCCGGCGCTCTTCCTGGGCCGCGGCGCGCTCGGCCTGAGCGCGCTCGCGCGCGGCGATTTCGAGGCGGAGCGCATCGTTGACCCGCGTGAGCTCGGCGGTGCGCTCGGCGACGCGCTGCTCTAACTCGTCCTGGTACGCTTCGAGCGCGGCCTGGTTCTCGCGCAACTGCTGCTCGACCTTGTGCCGATAGAGCGCGATTTCGATGGTGATGCTCAGTTCGCGATCTTCAAACGGTTTGACGACGTAGCCGAACGGTTCGGAGATGCGCGCCCGGTCGAGCGTAGCCTGGTCGGTGTAGGCGGTGAGGTAGATGACGGGGAGGTCGCGGCGCGCGCGCAGCTGCTCGGCCGTTTCGATTCCGGAGATCGGACCTTTCAGGCGGATGTCCATTAAGACCAGATCGGGGTTGGTTCGCTCGACGAGGTCGAGCGCCTCGGGCCCGGTCAGCGCGAGGCCGACGACGGCATAGCCCATGGCGCGCAGGCGATGCTGGATATCCAGCGCCACGATGCTTTCGTCCTCGACTACGAGGACCTTCACAGGCGACATATTATCCCCATTCGGACGATTATAACACTCTATCATCGTTGTCAGTCTATCCCGGTCATGTTACGTCGGCCATTACGCTTGCGGCAGGACGGAAGGAAACCACGAAGCGGGCGCCGCGCCCGTTTGACATGGTCATGTCGCCGTCGAGCTGGCGAACCAACCCGCGGATCAGTTGCATGCCGAGGGTGACGTGGCCGAGGGTTCCGCCGCCGTCCTCGCTCCACTGTCCGTCGGGGAGGGTCAACGGCATGCCGACGCCGTCATCCGCCACCTCGAGACGCACTGCGCCATCTTCGTCCGGGGAGATGCCGATGCGGAGGATGCCCTCGGTGCGGCCCACAAAGGCGTGCTTGAGCGCGTTGGAGATCAACTCGCTGGCGATGAGCGCGCAGGGGAGCGCGACATCGAGCGGCAGGCGGATGGGGGAGGTGCTGACCACGAGGTGGATTTTGCGTTCGCCCGTGGTGTAAGAGCGATGGAGCTGGGCGGCCAGCGTGCGCAAGTACTCGCCGAAGTCGATGTCGGCGAGGTTGACGGACTGGTAGAGCTTCTCGTGGATGAGCGCCATGGACCGGATGCGGTTTTGGCTGTCGCGGAGCACCTCGAGCGTGGCGGCGTCGGGCGCGTACTGGCTCTGCAAGCTGAGGAGGCTGTAAATAACCTGGAGGTTATTTTTGACGCGATGGTGGATTTCGCGCAGGAGCACTTCTTTCTCGTGTAGGGAGTCGAGTGTGCGGGCCTCGGCGCGCTGCCGCTCGGCGATCTGGTGCTGGGCGGCGGCGTAGAGGCGCGCGTTCTCGACCGCGATGGCGGTCTGGTTGGCGAGGGTCATGAGGACGAGGCGGTCATCCTCGCCGTAGTCGGTGCCGGCCATGCGCTGGCCGACCGCGAGGACGCCGACGAGCGCGCCCTTGGCGATGACCGGCACGAGCAATTCCGCGTCGAGTTGCTCCCATTGCTCGCGTTCTTCAAGGCGAAATGCGCGGGCCATGGGCAGGCGATCCAGGTTTTGCGCGAGGAAGACCTGGGGGCGGGCGGCGAGGTAGGTGACGAGCGGGTGGTCGGGGCGCAGGCGCCATTCGGTGTCGATCATGAGGCCCCGGCTGGCGGCAAGGAGGTAGCCGCCGGTTTCGTCCTTGAGGAAGAAGGCAGCGCGCTCGATACGCATGGCGCCGGCGATTTCGGTGAGGATCATGTCGGTGAGTTGTTCGATGTCGAGCACGGCGGCGGAGCTGCGGCTGACGCGCTGGAGCATCTGGGCGGCGTCGTACTTCTCGCGGAAGAAGAGCTTGTCGACGCGGCCCTGGAGCATGTCGCGCAGGGGCTGCACGGCGACGGCGGCGACGGCGGCGAGCACGAGGGAGAGCATGAACACCTGGTAGCCCGCGACGAGGTGGAGCACCTGGACGGACAGGGAGACCAGGAGGAAATAGATCATGGTCACGATGAGGGTCGTGAGGGAGTAGCGGAGGCCTTTCTGCATGACCAACTGGATGTCAAGCAGGCGATAACGGACGATGGCGAACGCGGTGAGGGCGGCGTTGATCATGTTGGCGATGGTGTCGATGGGATAGGCGCGGAGTTGGGGAAGGTAGTTGGCCGCGGAGCCCAGGATGACGACCGGTACGCCGATGATGAGGTAGGTGAGGCGATTGCGCTCGATGGATGAGGTGCTGACGTGCCGCGCGCGGACGAGGTGGTACAGCGCGTAGAGCATGAAGGCGTAAACCGCGACGCCGAGCACGTAGGCGCCGGGACCGAGGTTGGGCAGGAACATGGGAAAGCCGGGCTCGAGGTAGACGCTTGCGACGACCAACTCGCCGCCGAGGAAGGTGATGAGCGGGCTGCCGAAGACGAGGATGTAACCCAGCGGGACGAGCGCGCGGGTGGTTCGCACGTTCACCAGCTCGCGCACGAACATGGCGTAGAAGAAGCCGAACGAGGGTGCGAAGGCCGCGACGATGCGATAGCCGGTCAGCGCAACGTCCGGGTTGGCGGTGAATGCGACGACAGCCTGTCCCGCTTGCCAGACGGTCATTCCCGCCAGGTACAGGAGGAAGTAGCGGGCTTCGGCGCGGTGCCGCGCGCGGCGGAAGACAACCGCGATGAGAAGGATATAGCAGATGAGAGCGAAGAATGTCGCCGCCCTGACTGCTGTCAACGCGCCTCCTTCGGCCTGCCCGCGCGGCCGGGTTTATCCTTGATTTACCCTGCGCTGTCCGCCCAGGTCGAGCAGCCGCTTCATGACGGCATCGCTCGGCTGCATGCGCGGGGGCTTGAGATGGCCGAGTTCCGCGCCTTCGGCGCGTTTCGCTTCGAGATAGGCCTTGAATGTGCCGGGCGCGAGGGTGGACACCCGGACGGGATTGCCGCCGGTGATGCCGAACGCGGTCTTGTAGTCGTCGCTGGTTTCGATGAGCGCGCCGTGCAAATCGTTGGCAAGGTTGGCCTGATGGCCGTTGTCGGACTCGATGAACACGCGGACGACGGGACCCTCTGTTGGCAGGATCTCCTTGCGCGCGACCCAGTCGGTTGTTTGCAGGTCGAGGTGGGCGAAGGCCTGCCAGAGCGAGCGTTCGGTCAGGAGGACCATGGAGCCGAGGTCGATCAGGTCGTCGGCGCGCGACTCGACGACGATCTGGGGCAAGTGGATGCCGAGCTCGGGATCGCTGGTCTTGAGGACGCGGACGAGGTCGCCGAGGATGTAGCGGACGAAGACGCCGCCGAGCAGGCTGGTGCCGACGAGGACGTAGCGGCCGGGCTGGAGCTCGTTGGTCAGGTAGGTGACGGGATGATAGCTGCGGTCGGCGCGCCAGAGTTGGTATTCGATCTCGGGCATAAATTCCCAGAACGCGCAGTCGGCCGAGGGCAGCATGCCTTCGGAGCGCGCGCCCCAGGATTGGACGGCGATGTTGCCGAACTCGGTGCAGCCGTAGCCTTCGAAGACGCGCACGCCCCAGAGCGCTTCGATGCGTTTGCGGTAAATCTGCACGTCCATGCCGCCGACGGTGATCCCTTTGGGGTTCCAGAAGTGCTTTGGTTGGAGGGGCTCGCGCTTCAGGCGGGCGCGGGCCATGGCGCGCATTGCGCGAGCGAGGGCGGCGGGTTTGAGCATGCCTCTGGACGAGCTGAGGCTGCCGGAGCGCTTCGAAAAGGCGTCGCCCATGGCCACGAGAACGGAGCCGACGCCGAGGAAATAGTCGACGCCCGTCTCCATCGCCAGGAGGAACGCTTTTTCCATGCGCTCCTGGAAGTCCATGCCTTCGGCTTCCTCGATGGAGGGGACGAAGCGGAAGGGGAACTCGTCGCGTCCGGCGCGCAGGATGGTGCCGGTGACGAACGGGGGTGGCGCCGCGGTGTAGAGATAGACATCGTCTTCCGCGATTCGGACGTCGCCGCGCTGCCGCGCGCTGGAGAGGATCTGCGTGCCGAGGAAGTATTTGCCGAGGCTGTCGTAGAAGGCCTTGGGGACGGGCGCCCATTTGCAGGGGAACTCGCCCGTGCGACCGGAAGTGCGGACCCAGGCCACGGGTTTGGCGGGCAGCGAGTCTTCCTGGCGCTCGACCAACTCGGGGAGATAGTCGTGATAGGTGGTGACCGGAACCTGGCGGCGGAATTCCTCGACGGTGGTTGGCGTGTGCCCTGCGAGCAACCTTCGGCCGAGGGAGCTGCTGTTGAGCAACTCGAGTTGCTCGAGCAGGAGCCGCTGTTGGATGAGCATAAACTCTTCCAGCGTCAACTCGACAAATCCACAGTACTTTTGCCACAACTCACTGGTGCGGCCCTGTCGGAGAAGATCGGCGGCGCTGTCCATAGGGTTAGTCACTCCTGCTTTTCGGGTGAGAGCGCGCTTGCTAGTATGCCCGGCGGGTACCAGGGTCGGGTTGCCGGGACGATCGTTAGTAGGATGTCCTGAAAACCTGCTGCGACCAGCAAGTCGCGCCACTGCGATGGCGTGAGCATGTTGCCGACGGCTTCCATCTCGGCCTCGAACCGGGCTGTGCCTTCGCGGCGGCCGTAGAATTGGGCGAGGCCGCGCAGCAGGAGGCGGCCGGGCAGCGTCTGGAACAGGTTCGCGAGCGCGACGTCTATGATGACCAACTGGCCGCCGGGACGCAGGACGCGGCGCATTTCCTCGAGCAGCACGTCAGCGCGCATATGGTGAACGCCGAGCGCGCAGATGGCTGTGTCAAAAGCTGAAGCCGCAAAGGGCATTTGCATGCCCGACCCGCACACCAGAGAGATGCGCCGGTCCGGGTCCTGGCTGGCGACGGCTGCGGAGGCGCCCCGCAGCATGGCGGAAGTGATGTCGACGCCGACGACCCGGCGGGGCGCCGCAGGGTGTTGAATCAGCGCGACGGGTATCACTCCGCGGCCCGTGGCCACGTCCAGGACGGTGTGGGCACGGGCGATATCTACGCGTTCGAGGACCCGGGCTATAGCGTCTTGATAGGTAATGCCCCAGAACTGGCGCAATTCCCGGTCGACCGTTTGCTCGTAGCGCGCGGCTAGTTCGGTGAAGGCTGCGATGACTGATTGGGAGTTTGCCATAATTTGGCGCCAGTGCGCGCGGCTGCGATCAGCCCCGTACGCGTGACGAAGTGTACACTGAGACCAGGGAAATGGCAACTTCGCGAAATTGACTGGGAGCGGACTTGCGCAGGCAACATCTCCGCTATTGCGAAGATGTTGCCTGCGGCGGGGTTAGCGGCGGCGTTTGCGCCACTGGTCGAACATGATGGCGACGACGATGACGAGGCCCTGGACGGCCTGGAGCCAGTAGGCGGAGACGCCGAAGAGGACGAGGCCGTTGCGGAGCACCTGCATGATGGCGGCGCCGATGAGCACGCCGAGGATGCTGCCCTCGCCGCCGACGGTGCTGGTGCCGCCGACGACGGCGGCGGCGATGACGTCGAGCTCGTAGCCCTGGGCGGCGGTGGGCGCGGCGACGCCGAGGCGGGCGGTCATGAGCAGGCCGCCGATGGCGGCGAGGATGCCGGAGAGGGTGTAGACCATGATTTTGACGCGGTCGGTGCGGATGCCGGAGAGGCCGGCGGCGACTTCGTTGCCGCCGATGGCATAGATGCGGTAGCCCCAGACGGTGCGGCTGAGGAAGAGGCCGACGATCAGGGCGATGACGAGCATGATGATGAGCGGCAGAGGCACCTCGAGCCCGGCGATGGGGATGTCGTAGGCGCCGAGCATGCGGAAGGACTCGGGGAGGCTGCGGACGGGCTGGCCGCCGGTGAGGCCGTAGCAGATGCCGCGGCCCATGAGGAGGGTGCCGAGGGTGGCGATGAACGGCGGGAGCTTCCCTTTGCTGATCATGAGGCCGTTCAGGGCGCCTACGACGGCGCCGGAGCCGACGCCGGCGACCACCGCGATCGGTACGGGCACGCCGTCGGTCATGAGGAGCGCGCTGACCAGGCCGGCGAGCGCCATGACGGAGCCGGGCGAGAGGTCGATGCCGCCGGTGATGATGACCATGCACTGGCCGAAGGCCGCGATGGCGATCCAGGAGAAGGCGCGCAGGATATTGAAGATGTTGGTGCTGGTCATGAAGGTCTGCGTGCCGACGGTGAGGATCAGGACCATTGCGGCCAGGATGAGGAAGACGCCGAACTCCTGGTTGCGGAAGATTTCGCGCCAGTTTCGCTTGTCAGAGTGAGTTCTGGCGGGGGTCGTAGTTGCCATAGTGGTCGTCCTTCTCTCAGACCTGGCCGGCGGCGCTGTCCGGTTCGCCGGCCGGGCTTTCGCCGCTTGCGAGCGCCATGATGCGCTCCTGCGTGGCCTCGGCGCGGTCGAGGATGCCGGCGACGCGGCCTTCGTGCATGACCAGGATGCGGTCGCTCATGCCCAGGATTTCGGGCAGCTCGGAAGAAATCATGATGAGGCCGATGCCGCTCTGCGCGAGCTGCGTCATGAGGGCGTGGACCTCGGCTTTGGCGCCGACGTCGATGCCGCGGGTGGGCTCGTCGAGGATGAGCACGCGCGGGTGGGCGGCAAGCCACTTGGCGAGCACGATTTTCTGCTGGTTGCCGCCGGAGAGGAACATGGCCTTCTGGCGGAGGTGGGGCGTGCGGATGGAGAGGCGTTCGACGTATTCGCCCGCGGTGCGGACGAGGGAGCGCCGGTTGACCCAACCCGCCCTGCTCTGGCGCTGCAGCGTGGTCATGTTGATATTCTCGGTTACGGGCAGCTTGAGCACGAGGCCCTGGTGCCCGCGGTCTTCGGGCACGAGCCCCATGCCGGCGGCCATGGCGTCGCCGGGGGAACGGATGACGACGGGCTTGCCGGCGGCGAGTATTTCGCCGGCGTCGGCGCGGTCCGCACCAAAGAGGAGGCGCACCGTCTCGGTGCGGCCTGCGCCGACGAGGCCGGCGAAGCCGAGGATTTCGCCGGCGCGCAGGGTGAAGCTGACGTCTTCGACGACGCCGCGTCGGGTGAGGTGGCGCACTTCGAGCACGGGCTCGCCGATGACGGCGGCCTCTTTGTGGAACATATCGTCGAGCGGGCGGCCGACCATGAGGCGAATGATG
>JALOOB010000342.1 GCA_025454635.1 Anaerolineae bacterium | reverse complement strand
GCGATCATGTCGATGTCGGCCTGGGTAATCATCTGGTTTGATTCTGCCTTGAGCGGGTCGATCACCGCGATATGGTCGCGGTCCAACTCCTGCAGTTCGCGCACCATCAGAGAGCCGTCCTCGCGCTTCAGGACAATGACCATGTCCACAATGCGGATGATCCCGCTCTGCACCAGGTCGAACAGCTCCGGCAGTATGTCGCCCCGAAAGCGGTTACCGGGGAACTCAAGCGCGATGAAGTCCAGAGGGCCAAAGGTCATAGTTTGCTCCTTATCATTGAAGTGGCGCGTCAGGCAAGCGCCCGTTCTTCGTGCTCCTCCGCCGTCTTAACCGGGAAATCCCGGATGCGCCTGACACTCAGCAACGTGAAGCCAAGCTCGTACAGCGTGGTCAACACGCCGATCAGCGCGGCCTGATCCACGAGCTGACCGGTCAAAGTCGTCGTGAGGGCCTTACCCGCGCTTAGCCTGGCTGAAATGGACATTCCAGCTAAGGTATCGGCCCAATGGGAGGCCAAGCGCCCGTGGACGCGAATCTGGTACACCGCAGGCGCATCGAGCAGGAACTCTGGTTGACTCGTTGTCAAGGCGCGACTCCCAACTTAACTGGCTGCCGGGTGTGATTGCAGGATAGCGTTCCCGCCCGCATCCTGCCAGACCCAAAAGGGCGTATCAGGGGCGCAATCCTCAATCACAGCCGGCCGGTCCGCACACGTTGCGCGCGACGCGCTTAGGGCGCGACGACGGCGAGCGCGCCCGCCGCCACTTCAGCGGTCACCGGGCTGACCCCGTAACACTCCACATCCATCCAAATGGCTTGCTCCGGCTCGGCTTCGACCGTGATCTCACAGCCTCGCCAGTAGTACAGCCCCCCGCTCCACGAGGGCAAGTTCAGGAACCGCGCTTCGGCTGACATCAGGTTCAGCGGTTTCATGCTCACCACAAACACATCCAGCAGCCCATCCTCGACGCTGAAGTCTGCATCCATCGTCAACCCCGTCCCCATGCGGCCGGAATTGACGATGTAGGACCTGATCCCGCTCACCCGGATTGGTCGCCCGTCAACGACCAGCCGGAACTCAGAACATCTCTCGCAAGCTACTCCAGCAAGGACAGGATTGCCGCCAGCAGGAAGCCGAGCGTTGTCAGCAGCCCGACAACCTTGCCGCCGTGCTCGAACGCCTCCGGCATCATCGTGTCCGCCAGCATCGTTAGCATGGCTCCCGCTCCGCCCCATTCCCTCTCCTACGCCCGCGTCCGCGGGGCGAGCCGTCCGAGCTGGACTGGCGTCACGCGGCCGCCGGCCCCGAGACAGGCAACGTCTCTTCCGTCGGCTTCGCAGCTGGCGCTCGGCGCCGCAGGAAGAACTTGATGATCTCGTCCACGAGCACCAGCGCGAATGCGAACCCGATGCAAATCAGCCAGGCGTAGCCGTTCAGCTCGGCGAGGCCGAGGAAGCGCGGGAAGCCGGTCGCTACGGGCACCCACGTGAGCAGAAGCGAGATTCCCATCAGCAGCAACTGCCGCCGGTCAGAGATCATCTCGCGATTGAACACGCTGCGCGTCTCATTCCGCACGGTCAACCCGACGGTGATGTTGAACAGCGAGAACACCACGAAGCCCATCGTCGCCGCGACTGCCGCGTCTGCCGGTTGAATCTCGAGGAACATCGTGCCGACCGCAACCAGCAGACCCAGGAAGATGATGCGCGCCCATTGGTAACGGGAGAGCACCGGCTGGCTGAGCGGCCGCGGCTTGCGTTCCATCAGGCCCGGCGCCGGGTTGTCAAAGCCCAGCGCCAGCGCGATGGGCACCTGCACCAGGAAGTTGATCCACAACACGACGAGTGGCGTGAACGGCACGCCGCCGAGGATGCGCAGGAATGCCGCGATCAGGTAGCTGGCGATGAAGGCAACCAGCGCGGTCATCTGGAAGCGCACGTACTTCGACAGGTTGTCGTAGATCGAGCGCCCGTACTCGACCGCCTTCACGATGGTCGCGAAGTTGTGATGTTCTGCTTCTCCTGCAGCAGGCGCACCAGCCGGATTTTGTCTTCCGGCGCAACGCGCGCGATGACGCCGATGTTGTCCAGGTCCTTCTTGAGGTCATCGTCGCTCATGGCCGCGAACTGCGCGCCGGTGAGCGCCTTGCCCTCGATGCCGAGTTCGTGCCCGATCGCCGCGGCAGTCACCGCATGATCGCCCGTAATCATCCGGACCTGGATGCCGGCACTGTGGCATTTGGCGATGGCAGTCTTCGCTTCAGCCCGGGGCGGGTCGACGATGCCGACCATGGCCAGCAGCGTGAGATCCTGCATCTGGTCGATAAGCTTGGCCTTTGGGTCGAACGTCGCGGGGTCGAAGTCGCGGCGGGCGACGACCATGACGCGCTCGCCGGCCTTTGCCATGCGTTCGTTCTCGGCCAGCGCGAGCGCCCGATTCTCCTCCGTAATCGGATCCACCTCGCCGCCTGGCAGCCAGTACGAGTTGGCGCGGGCGATCAGCACGTCCGGCGCGCCCTTGACGAACGCTCGCACTACCGGCTGGCCCCGCTCATTCGTCATGTCGTGGAACGTCGCCATGAACTTGTAGTCCGAGTCAAACGGCACCTCGGCGACGCGCGGATAGCGCTGCCGCGACCCTTCCACGCTCACGCCGCCCTTCTCCGCCAGCACGATCAGAGCACCCTCGGTCGGGTCGCCGATCAGGCTTTCCCCGTCGAGCCGCGCGTCCGCGCAGAGCGCCATCGGCAGCAGAACCGAGTCGAGGTCAACCTTCGCGCCGCCGTCATGGAGCAACTGGCCCTGCGTACTGTACCCTTCGCCGGTAACTTTGAAGTGATTGCGGCCGGGCACAGAGAACTCGCGCGCGGTCATCTTGTTCAGCGTCAGGGTCCCGGTCTTGTCCGAGCAGATTGCGGACACAGACCCGAGTGTCTCCACCGACGGTAGTCGCTTGATGATCGCGTTTTGGCTGGCAAGGACGCGCGTGCCCATCGAGTACAGGGTCGTTACGACTGCGGGCATGCCCGTTGGAATGGCCGAAATCGCGAGCGCGATGCCGGCGGTAAAGATGACATCGAAGTCATCGCCGTTGCTCAGCCCCAGGACGATCATCAGGATGAACGCGATGCCTGCGAGGCCGGCAATCGTGATGGTCAGCTTGTCGAGTTGCTTCTGGAGCGGAGTCTTGTCGGCCTCGGTCTTGTTCAGGAGGTCGGCAATCTTGCCCATCTCCGTGCCCATGCCGGTCGTTGTAACCATGAACTCGCCGCGACCGCGGGTGACGGCCGTATTCATGTAGGCCATACAGTGGCGGTCGCCCAGCGGCACGTCGGCCGCCTTGCCGGGCGAAGGTGCGATAGTTTCGGTGTCCTTGGACGAAGCCACGCTCTCACCCGTCAGCGCCGCTTCTTCGATCTCCAGCGTCGCAGTGACGAACAGGCGCCCGTCCGCCGGGATGCGGTTGCCCGCTTCGACGAGGACGATGTCGCCCGGCACGAGTTGCTCCGCCTCGATCTCGATCGCCTGGCCATCGCGGCGGACGCGCGCGATGTTCTTCATCATCTTCTCGAGCGCGGCCAGGCTGGCTTCCGCCTTCGACTCTTGGCGCATGCCGAGGACCGCGTTGAACACGGTCAGCAGCAGCAACACAAGCGTAGTGCTCAACTCGCCCGTGAAGATCTGGTTGATGACCGCCGCAGCCACCAGGATGATCTGCATGAAGTCGCGATACTGGCGCAGGAAAGCCTGCAGCCCCGACTCCTTTTTCTTTCCGGCGAGTTGGTTCGGGCCGTATTGCTGCAGCCGCTGCGCTGCCTCGGCCGAGCTCAACCCCTTCGCCGGGTCGACCTTGAGTTGTTGCGCAGCCGCCTCTGGCGTCAGCGTATACCATTTCGGCTGGTCTTGGCTTGTTTCAGGCATACCGGTTCCTCCACCAAAAGTTCGGCAGGAACAGGACTACCCCACCGCCCCCGTCGGGCGCTGCGCGTCCGCCGGTAGCCCTGCTGCCGCGCCACAGCCCCGTTCGGGCCTCGCGCGCATCTTCTCAGCGCAACCGTCCGGACTACTGCTCCGGCCGCGGGATGCGCCGCACGATTAACCATGCGCCGGGCGGCTGCTGCTGCGCCTGCGCCTGCTGTGCGGTGCGCACAACGAGAGCGCGGTGAGCCCAGTAGGCCTGGCGCTCAGAGCGAACCGAGAGCATCAAGGCGACGATACAGACGGTGACAAGAATGCCTGCGATCCAGGCCCATCCTTTGCTCATAGGAACACTCCTTCTCAGGCCCGGCACTGCGCAAGTTGCGCGCGCAGTGCCGGGCTTATGCTAAATCGCGTCGCGCTGGACCGGGCAGGTCATGCAGTGCCCTCCGCCGCGGCCCTTGCCGAGCTCGAAGCCGGCAATCGGGATCACCTCGATACCCGCTTCGCGCATCTTGCTGATGGTGTACGTATTCCGCTCGTACGACACCACGACGCCGGGTTCGAGGGCAACGGTGTTGTTCGCGTCATCCCACTGCTCGCGCTGCGCCTGGTAGCTGTCGCCGCCGGTCTCGACCACCCGCAGCTTCTTGACCTTCAGCGCGTCGGCCACCGCGGAGAGGAAGTCCTTCTCGATAGTGACGTGGAAATCGCCTTCCTTCGTCCCTGGCCGGAGGCTGATCGCGCGAATATTGGGAACGACACGCGGGTAGGCTGTCACTACATCGCGATCCAGGAACGTGAAGACCGTGTCGAGGTGCATGTGCGCGCGGTCTTTCGTCATCACCGCTGCGATGACCCGCTCCGCCGCACCCTTCGCGAACAGGTTCTTCGCGATCTGCTCGATCATGCGCGCCTGGCTGCGCTCGCTCATGCCGATGAGCACCGTCCCGTTCCCGATCGGCATCACGTCGCCGCCTTCCAGCGATGCCTGCCCGAAGTCCTGCGCGTTGAACTTGCCGTCGTCTCCGCGCTCCGGATACCAAAACTCGAAGTTCGCGTCCTTGAACATCGGGTGGTAGCAGTAGATCGTCAGCAGGTTCAACGACTCCTTGCGTCGCGCCGGCCAGTACATCGGGTTCACCGACACCCCGTTGAAGATCCAGCACGACGAGTCGCGCGTGAAGAGCGAGTTCGGCACGGGCGGCAGCACGAAGTATCCCTCGTCGTCCAGCGCGGCCGCGCCCAGCGACACCTCCTTCAGCTTCCCGAAGTCGATATCCATCTCGCTGACCGTCAGGCCGCCGATCAGGTGCTTCGCCAGCACGTCCGGCTTCAGGTTCCACAGGAACTCGCGCACCTCTTCCACAAGCGACCAGCCAACGGTGTACTCGGAGGCAACCAACTCGATCACCCGGCGGCGCCCCTCGTCGCTGCACCCCAGCGCCTCGCTCAGCAGGTCCTGTAGCAGGAACACCTGCACCCCTCGGCCGCGCATGGCCGCCACGAACTGATCGTGCTCCCACTGCGCCCGCTCGACCCACAGCACATCGTCAAACAGCAGCTCGTCGTGGTTGGACGGCGTCAGGCGCTTGAGGCTCAGCTCCGGGCGGTGAACGATCACCTTGCGCAGCTTACCGACTTCAGAGTACACACCGAACTGTTCCATGAGTTAGCTCCTTCTGATCGAATTAGCTTGCGACCAACGTCCGCAACGCGCAAGCGTGCGGGCCTACTTGCGCGGCCCCGCGGCCGCCCCCGTCATCTCTGCCGCGCCCCAAGTCTTCATCAGTTGCGCGTAGAACTCTACCATCCGCGCCATTCCCTCGACTGGGATGCGCTCGTCAATGCCGTGCTCCAACCCGCGGAAGCTCTCGTCACAGACCGGCACGAAATGCTGGCAGTCGGTTCCGCCCAGCATGGTGAAGGGCGCGACGGGCGGGTTGTCAAACACCTGGCGGATAACCCGCTTCAGGCAGTCGTATGCCGGCCCCCGCGCCGGCGACACGGGCAGCGCCTCGTTGTATTTCCCCTCGACTGGCGTGATCGTCACCCGGTCGTCCCCGATCGTCTTCCTTGCGCTGGCGAGGGTTTTCGCGATCGTGTCCCCGGGCAGCAGCCGAAAGTTGACGAACGCCCGCGCGTCCGGCGGAATGGTGTTGTCCTCCAGCCCTCCCTGGATAATCGTCAGCGCGGTCGTCGTGCGGATGCTGGCGTTCATCTCCGGGATTTTCGTCAGCCAGCGC
>JALOOB010000341.1 GCA_025454635.1 Anaerolineae bacterium | reverse complement strand
TGCCCGACAACTTCGGCGGCCACCTCATGCTGCTCTACAACAAGTCGCTTGTGACCGAGGCGCCGACAAACACGGACGCCTGGATTGCGCAGCTAAAGACGCTCACTGATCCCGCGAACGGACGCTACGGCCTGGTCTTCAACGAAACCGAGTCATACTGGCTGATTCCCTGGCTCTCTGGATTTGGCGGTTGGCCGCTCGACACCGCAGAGATGCCCGCGCTTGACACGGCGGAGATGGTCGAGGCCCTGTGGTTTCTGCATGACCTGAAGCACCAGCACCAGGTGACGCCGGAGAAAATGGACTACGCAGGCGCGTTCGAAGCCTTCGCGCAGGGCGCGGCCGCCTACGCCATCGACGGGGTCTGGAACTTCGAGCGCTACAAGGGGCTCGGCGTCGATCTGGGCGTGGCGATGCTGCCGCGCGTCAGCAAAACGCAGCTGCTGCCCGCGCCGATGGGGACGGGGCGCTACTGGTTCATCGCCAGGGGCGTCGAAGGCGCGAAACTGGACGCGGCCAAACGATTTGTCGAGTACGTCACATCCGCCCCTGCGCAGCAGGACTGGCTCGCCCGGATGCAGCGCCTGCCGAGCAACAAGCAGGTGTTGGGCAGCAAGCTGATCACCGAAGACCCAAATATGCAAGCGGTCGCCGACCAGTTGCGCGTGGCCCGTGGGGTGCCTCCCGCGCTGGAAATGGCGTGCGCATGGCGCGGGCTGGATGCCTATTTCGGCAAGGTCATGGCCAACGAGGTCAACCCCGACGACGCGCCCCCGTTAATGCAAGAAGAAGCGGATGCCTGCGTTGCGGACATGGCCCCTGAGACGCCGACGCCCGAGGCAACGCCCACGCCCTAGCGTTGCTGCGCCCGAGGACCTTCGCTCTCAGCGGGCGCTTTCCCCGCCGAGCAGCAGCCGGTCGATCAGATAGCGCTGTAGCGCCACGAAGATCACCACGACGGGCAGGCTCATCAGGATGGCCAGAGCGGCCAGGTTCGCCCATGATTCCATGCTCGTCCGCGCCATGCCGGAAATCGCCATGGCCAGCGTCACATTCTGCGCCCGGCTGACAAAGAGCCACCCCATCGCAAACTCGGAGTAGCCGATCAGGAAGGCAATCAACGCAGCCACGCCGATGGACGGCAGCGCGATCGGCAGCGTGACGCGCCAGAACGCGGTGAGCCGGTTCGCGCCGTCGAGGAACGCGGCCTCCTCAAGCTCAACCGGCGCCGCCTGGAACGCCGCGCGCATATTCCACACGCAAAAGGGCATGGCGAACGCTGTGTACACGAGCATCAGCCCGCCAAGCGTCGTGCGGATGTGGATGAGGGACAGGATGATATACAGCGGCATCATCAGCGCGACCGGCGGCAGGAATGCGCCCGTCAGCAAGGCGAGCAGCCCCGCGCGCTGTCCGGGAAAGCGCAGCCGCGCGAACGCGTAGGCCATGCTCGCGCCGAGCGCGACCGACAGGATTGCCGCGCCACCGGCCACGATTAAGCTGTTGCGCAACAGCCCGAGGAACGTTTGCGCCTGCGCCGGATCCCGCCACACTTCGCCGAAGACGCTCAACGTCGGCTCTTTGGGCCACACGCGAAAATCGGTCGGCCAGCCGTGCACGCCCCCGTCGAAAGCCAGATACACCACGCCCCAGATCGGCACGAGCACGTAGAGCGCGAGCAGCGTCAGGAGCGCGTAGCGGCCCGCCTCCGCCCACGGCCTTGCCCTATGCATACGTCACCCCCTCCGTAGCCACCCGGCGGCGATCCAGCCAGAGGATCATTACGACGAGGACGAGCACGGTAAAGATGTTAATTGCCGCGGACACCGCGAACTGCCCGCCGAAAAAGCCAAGCGGTTCGAAGAAGTAGAACGACATCGTCGCCATCGTGACCGTCGGCGGGTTCACCTGCATCGCGTAGAATAGGTAGAACTGGTTGAATGCGAAGATCATGCGAATGATGATCGCCGGAATGACCAGGGGCAGCAGCAGCGGCCAAGTGACGTGGCGGAACAGCGACCAACCAGCCGCACCATCCACCGCCGCGGCATCGTACGACTCGCGCGGGATCAGCTTAAGTCCGGCTGTCGCCGCTAGCATAATGAGCGGAAAGCCGTACCATGTGGCGGCAACCAGCAGCGTTGCGAGTTGGGTGTTCGGGTCGTTGTTCCATTGGGGATTGTAGATGTACCACGGCAGGTCGTTGGCGAGCGCCAGCCAGCCGTAACGCGGCTCGTAGATGCGCATCCAGATCAGCGCGCCAATGAACTCTGGAATGGCCCACGGCAGGATCAGGATGGTGCGCCATGCTGCGGCAAAGCGCACGCGCGGTCCGTTCAGCAGCAGCGCGGCGGATAGCCCGAGCGCGGTTTGCAGCCCGACCGAAACAACCATCCAGGCCAGGTTGAATACCAGGATATCGGCGCCGGCCCCGCCCGCGATGCCGAGGAGCAGCCCCGGCCCGGTCCAGTTGACCGTTTTGCTGCGCAGGTGGCCGGCCAGCGCCTGCCCCGCGTCTGCGACCGGCTTCGCCTGGCCCGTCAGCCCCTCCCAAACCGCTCGGAAAACGCCACCGTTCATGCCGTCTTTGATCGAAGCGGTATTGAAATCGGTCAACGCGACGACGGCCTGAAACACGAGCGGAAACAGCGCGAGCAGCGCGAGCGTGACCAGGCCGGGCAAAAGCCAAGGGACCGACGCGAGTCCATCCCGGCGCGCAATCCGGCGGTCAGCCGCCCTCTCGCGCGCAGCCGGCGCGGACCTGCGCTCCCTCAACCCGCGTATTCGCCTCGCGATCGGCACCAACACCGTGACACGCAGCCCTTCGGCTGCCGCCACCGTCCACGGGACCGTGATCGTCAGCACGTACTGCGGCCACTTGGTCGGCCAGATCAGCAAGAACCCGAGCCCGATCGCCAGCCAGAGGGCCATAACCCGCTGCTTCCCCCACAGCGAGCGAAACCCCAGCGCAGCAAACACGGTGATGACGAAGTCGAGGCTAAAGTAGAACACGCCCGGATGCCACGGCACGGACTGGAACAGCCACACGAACGGCTGCCAGAGCGGGAAGTTGGCCGACTGCACCGTGTCGCTCTGCGTATAAGCTCTGTGGTACAGCAGCGACTCCGCCAGCCGTCCCAGCGGGTCGGACCACATCCGCGGGTTTGCCGCCACAAAGACGACCACGGCCAGCGCCACCCACAGGAACGCCGGAAGCAGCCAGCGCGCTAGGCCCACGGGCCGCCTTTCCGCCGCCGGCGCAGTCTCGCGCGTCTGCCATAACCAGTCAACGAGAATGGCAAGCCCGGCCACGCCGTAGGTGTACTTGCTCGCCTCAGTCAGGCCAAACGCTATCGCCGAGACCGCCAGCAGCACCGGCGGCAGCCAGCGTCGGAGCGTCCCCGCTCCCGCGCGCGCCGAGCGCCGCGCCGCAATATAGGTCACCATCATCACCGTGCTGAGCAGGCCCGGCAGCGGTTCAAGCATGATCTGGCTGGTGTATTTGATCTGCCACGTCGAAATGGCGAGGAGCAGCGCGGCCAGTGGGTCCAGCAGCGCGAGCGCAAACACCTGTAGCGCGCTCAGCGTCGCGGCGAGGCGTCGCGCGGCATCAAACTGCGCCTCCGGCATCTCGCTCCGCTGCTCCAGGTTGCGCGGCTGAGTAGAGTCAATCTCGGGGAGGACCTCCGCGGGCGGCAAACCGCGAATGGCGAGGGCATAGGCCAATTTGGTCAGCGGCGGATGTTCGTAGTTGAAGCTGTAGTCGACAATAGCGCGTATGTCGCGGTTTTCCAACCATGCCGCATATCGCTGCGCCACGCCGATCGCTGCGCCACGCCGAGATAGACCGGCTCGTCGTAGTCGAGCGGCAGTCGCTCCACCGCGGCCATCCGCAGCGTCAGCGCAAACGCGCCGATGGCGAGCGCGAGCAGAATCAGGAGTCCTGCGCGAACGGTTTTCATCGCAACAGTGTATACGCTGAAAAAGAAACCAGGTTTCTGCAACACAATGGAGTGGCGCAGAAACCTGGTTCCCGAGCGCTGCGGCTCGCGTCTAGCCCTTCACGCCGCCCAACGTCAAACCACCGACGATGTACTTCTGCAACGCAAAGAACACAATGAGGATCGGGATGGACACGAGGATGCTCATCGCCGCGAACTGGGACCAGGGCGTGTTCGCAGCGTACTGCCCCTGCATGCCATAGAGGGCCATCGACAAGGTGAACCACTTGGGATTCGAGATGAACTGCCAGGAGAGCACGAACTCCTGCCACCCTGCCATGAAGCCGAGCAGCGCGGTCACCGCAAGGCCAGGCAGCGCCAGTGGCAGCATGATCCGGAAGAAGGTCTGGTTCGCGCTCGCGCCGTCAATCGTCGCGGCCTCTTCCAGCTCTCTCGGGATCGTGTCGATGAAGCCCTTCATGTTCCAGATCGCGAAGGGCAGCGACGTGGCAACCATCGCGACACCCACGCCGACGATCGAATTGCGCAACTGCGGCCCCAGCACGAAGTTCAGGAGCACGAACAGCGCGGTGACCGTGGCGACCGCTGGTAACATCAGCACGATGATGAAGCCGAGCATGCCCGCTTGCCGTCCCGGAAAGCGGAAACGCGAGAACGCGTAAGCCGCCGTCGTCCCGATGATCACCGTCAGCAAGGACACGCCCACCGCCAGGATGGCGCTGTTGCGCGCCAGTTCAGGGAACGACACCGGGTTGGGCGTCGGCTTCGCAAACACCGTCTTGTAGGCCTGCAGCGACGCGCCGGGCGGGAAGAAGCTGGTCGGCCGCGACACATTGCGTGGATCGATCGACATCGATACGATCCAGAACACCGGGAAGATTACGACGAGC
>JALOOB010000340.1 GCA_025454635.1 Anaerolineae bacterium | reverse complement strand
CGTGCCGGGGGCGTACAGTGGTAGGGGACTTTGCCTGATGATCGGCAGTGGGAGGCTGGATGGATGCTCGTAACATGTGGCAACCTGTGACAGGCCGCGCGCGGCGTTCGCACGGGCAGCGGAGGCCCGGCACTCTTCTGCAGATGCCGCCGCAACCGCGGGTCGACGCGCGGCTGAGCCGCTTTACGATTTTGCTGGACACCCTATCCGAGGGAGAGCGGGCGCTGGATGCGGCAGGCCGGCTGGTGGCGGAAGGTGACGTGAGGCGAGCCGAGCGGGAGCTGTCGCGGTTCCTTAACGATGCGCGACCCGCGCTGGAGCGCGCGGGGGATTTGCCGGCGGAATACGTGGATTTGTTGGGGCAGACGATGGCGCGCGCGCTGGTGGCGCGGGTAGCTGCCTGGATCGAGTTGTCGTTCGATCAAGCGACGTCCGCAGAGGCGCTGCGCAAAGCAGCCCGCGCAGACGTCGCTGAAGCGGGAAGTCTCCCGGGCGCCTGGCTGGACGCGCGTACGCGGACCATGCTCGGGCGGCTGCAGCGGGTGTTGGAGCTGTCGCCGGCGTAACGCGAGGCCGCCACGAATTACGCAAATTGAACGAATTGAACGAATTGGACGAATGGGTTGAGTTATTCGTCAGATTCGTTCAATTCCGAGGGCGATGCAGCCCTGGCGGCCGGCGCATTTTTCTGCCGTGGGCTCGACGTACAGGTCCCAGTTGTGCGCGCCTGCATTGGGAAGCTGCGCGGCGACCCGGTAGCGGCCGGCCCCCTGCAGCTCGAACTGGTAGCGCCCCGGTTTATCCCCGACTTTCCCCTCGACGCGGAAGTTCTTGTCGTTGACCTGGACGGTGATATAGCGGCCAATGTGATTTTCGATCACGAGGTATGCGACGTTCTTGGCCGCCTGAGCGGGCGCAGGTTTCGGCGCGGGCGGCGCAGCGGCGACGGGCGCCCCGGCGAAGTCGATGTTGATGGTGAGATACTGCGCGCTGGCCCAGGCCTCCTTGACATCCCCGTAACCGAGTTTGGCCCACTTGCTGTCCGCGCTGCGGCCGACGATGGTGACCGTGTCGCCGCGCTTGAGCTGGCCGACGACCGGATAGTTGGTTCCTGGCCCGCCGCGGACGTTTAGCGTGTCGGAGGCGACGACCGCGTCGAATACGTCTGCGGGGCGAGCGGGCGCGTCGGCCTGTGGGGAGGTCGGCGTGGAGCGGCGGATGGCGCGGCGGCCGGTTCCCTGGCCCGCCCAGAGGCCGAAGTTGTCGAACCCGACGTCGAAACCTCCGTCCGCATTAGTGCCCGCGAGCAGGGCGATCTGGCCTTCAGAGAATGCGCGGTCGGTGACGCGATCGAGTTCCTCGTCGTTTGCGTAAAGGGCGAGCTCGCGGCCTACGGCCAGCACGGCAAGCCGGTTTTCCGCGCCGGCGTCAAGCGCGTCGGTCTCGGTCCAGTCGACGAGGCGGTCGAGCTCGCCGTCGACGTAGGCGATGAGCGCGTAATAACCGTCGGCCGAGGTGATGAAGGCGTAGAAGTTGTCCGCGTCGGTGTAGCGGAAGACGACGCCCATCATGCCGTCTTCGGGGCCGGCGAGCGGCTCCGCGTCGACCTCGACGTAGAAGTCGGTGTAAAGCGCGCCGGTGTCGAGGGTGGCCCAGCGGAACAGCTCTTCCTCGGGGACGCTGATGATGAGGCGGCCCCGGGCGATCTGGCTGAGCGCCTCGCGGCCGCTGTCGACGGTCCACTGGCCGGTGTTGCGGCTGAAGTTGTCCTCGACGGTGGGTTCGCCCGCGCGCCATTGGTCGACGTCGGCTCCCTGGGCGAGGACGGGCAGCGGCAACGCGAGAAGGACGAGCGCCAGGAGCAGGAGGGCTTTTCGCATGGTTCTCCTTTTTCGCCACGAATTACCCGAATGGGACGAATTAGACGAATCTGATCCTGCGTTTGCGCGCAATTCGTGGCGGTCTCGTCATCTTCGTTTCGGGTACGTCGCGCGGAAGGTGACGCCTTCCGTGGGTGACGACGTGAAGTCGACGCGGCCGCCGAGATAGCGCTCTGTGAGCAGGCGCATCGAGTAGGCGCCGAGGCCGCGGCCGGCGCCTTTGGTGGTGAAGGAGCGCTGGAAGATTTGGAGCTGGACGTTACGCGGGATCTCGCCCGGGTTGTTCATCCAGAACTCAATGTGGTCGCCGCGGTCTGCGCAGCCTACGGTGATGGCGCCGCCGGCCGGGGTGGCTTCGACCGCGTTCTTGAGCATGTTGGCAAGGACGCGGCGCAGGAGCGTGGCGTCGGTCGTGAGCTCGGGCGCGATCTCGGGGAGGTCGATGCGCAGCTTGCGGCCGTGGGTGCCTTCGGCGCCGGACGTGCTCTCGGCCAGTTCGAGCAGGAGGCGGGAGGCGTTGACGTGCTCGGACTTGAGCTGGAGCTCGTCGCTTTCGGCTTCGGTGAGCAGGCGTTGGGCGGTGATCTCGTCGATCAGGCGGTGACTGAGCCCTTGCAGGTGCTGGGGGAGGCCGTCGAGCCCGTCGCTGCTGCGCCGCGCGATGAGGTCGGCTGCGGCGCGGACCGCGGTGGCGGTGTTGAGCACGTCGTGGAAGAAGATGGTCTCGAGCGAGCGCCGGCGTTTTTCGTGCGAGATGTCGGTAAGGACGAACTGAACCCAGGGCTGCCCCTCGACCTGGAGGGGGGCGGCGTGGACGCGCAGGTCGAGCGACTCCCGCGCGTATGCGCCGAGCCTGGGCGTGCGGGTTATGCGGCACTCCTGGACGGCGGTTTTGCCGCTGAGGCCCTGGAGGACGGCGCGGGCCGCGCCGCACATGCGGCAAAATTCGGAGGTGCCGCAGCCCCATTCCTCGTCGGCGGCGTGGACGCAGTCGAGCGCTTCGCCGGGGCGGAGGCCGAGGACGTCCTGTGACGCGCAGTTGAGGTACTCGAGCAGGGCCTTGTTGGCGAAGACGATCTGGCGGTGCTGGTTGAGGATGAGCACGATGTCGGGGATGCGGTCGAGCATGTCGACGACGAGCGGCGACGCGCCGGCGAAGGCCGCATGCTGGCGGGCGATCTCTTCAGCCGTCGCGCGCTCGGGCGACGCGAACAGGGTGTACGGGTGGAACTCGTCCCGTTGATCTTGCATCGTTGCAGACTCGCGTTGAAAGGTGGGGGTAGTCTACCACGGCGAGGGGGGCGGGGGCAAGATGGGGATGTGAGGCAGAAACAGGCAGGAATAGGCGAGTATTGCGGCCGACCACGAATCCGGCGACGGCGGGCGGTGGGGCAAGCCGTCGCGCGCGTAGCGCGCACCCTCTCTTGTTAATCAGATCTTATTCGTAGCAACGTGGTTGCGCACCCATCCCCAACGACGTTGCGCACCCATCCCCAACGACGTTGCGCACCCCCCAACTCGAAATGCAACCAACAGCGTAGGCGCCCTTCGACTGCGCCGCGCTCCCTGCGGGAGCGGTCTCCGCTCAGGATGCTCCGCTACATTCGGTCGCTCCGCTCAGGATGCTGCGCTGCACTGTGGTACAATAGGCGCGCGACCGTCTGCCACGGCGCATCCCTTCCCCCAGGATGGCCTATGACAAACCCTTCCCTCGCGGACTTGAATCCTGCGACTATGAGCAAGGCGCCGCCGCGCTTTCACCTGCTGGCGAAGCCGAGCGGCTCGACCTGCAACCTTGACTGCGCGTATTGCTTCTTTCTCTCGAAAGAGGCGCTGTACCCGAACGCCAAAAGCCGCATGAGCGAGCAAACGCTGGAGAACTACATCCGGCAGTTGCTCGAAGCGCACCGCACGCCCACCGTGACGATCGCGTGGCAAGGCGGCGAGCCGACGCTGATGGGGCTGGACTTCTTCAAGCGGTCAGTGGAGCTGGCGTATCAGTATCGCCGGCCGGGACAGGCGCTGGAGTTCACGTTCCAGACCAACGGCGTGCTGCTCGACGACGACTGGTGCGCGTTCCTCAAGGAGCACAACTTCCTCATCGGGCTGAGCGTGGACGGGCCGCAGGAAATTCACGACACCTACCGGCTCAACAAGGGCGGGCAGGGGACGTTCAAACAGGTGATGCGCGGGTGGGAGCACCTGCGCAAGCGCGAGGTCGACTACAACATCCTCTGCACGGTCAACGCGGCGAACGAGCGGCACGGGCGCAAGGTATACCGGTTTTTTCGCGACGAGTTGAAAGCCACGTTTGTCCAGTTCATCCCCATTGTGGAGCGCGCGACCGCCGAGACGCTGCCCATCGCCAACCTTGGCTGGAGCGAGCGACCGGGGGGGCAGCGGCTGCTGTACACGCAGAGCGGCTCGCTGGTCACGGAGCGGTCGGTGGGGGGTGAGCAGTACGGGCGGTTCCTGATCGACATTTACGAGGAGTGGCTGCGCGGGGACGTCGGCAAGGTGTTCGTGCAGTTGTTTGACGTGACGTTGCAGGCGTACTTCGGGGAGCACCTGCTGTGCATCCACGCGCCGACGTGCGGCTACGGGCCGGCGCTGGAGCACAACGGGGATTTGTACTCGTGCGATCATTTTGTGGAGCCGGACTTTCTGCTGGGGAACATCAACGCGACGCACATGATCGAGCTGGTAAGCTCGGCGCAGCAGCGGCGGTTCGGGGATAACAAGCGCGACCTGCTGACGGCCCAATGCCGGGCGTGCGAGGTGCGCGGGCTGTGCCACGGCGGCTGTCCGAAGGACCGGTTTGTCCCCTCCCGCGACGGCGAGGCGGGGCACAACTACCTGTGCGAGGGGCTGTACCGCTTCTTCACCCACACCCGGCCGACTATGAGCATCATGGCGCGGCTGGTGCAGCAGGGGAAGTACGCGGACGGCGTGATGGAGGTGGTCCGCGCGGACGACGCGAAGCGCGGGCGGAACGATCCGTGCCCGTGCGGGAACGGGAAGAAGTTCAAGGCGTGCCACGGCGCGCGGGGATGAGGCGCGGCGCAGCCAGCTGCGCGCCGCTACCGATAGCGGAAGACCGGCGGATCCCCCACTTACACCCCGACGGTCATGCAAAAGGAGCTAGGTAATGTCCGACCGCAAACCCAACATCCTGATTCTCTGGGGCGACGACATCGGCTGGTGGAACATCAGCTACAACAGCCGGGGCCAGATGGGGTATCGCACGCCTAACATCGACCGAGTGGCAAACGAGGGCCTGGCCTTCACCGACTACTACGCGCAGCAAAGCTGCACGGCGGGGCGCGCAGCGTTCCTGACCGGGCAGAACCCGATCCGGACGGGGCTGACGAAGGTGGGGATGCCGGGCGCGGACGTCGGCATTCAGAAGGAGGACCCGACGATTGCGGAGCTGCTGAAGCCGATGGGATACGTCACGGGCCAGTTCGGCAAGAACCACCTGGGCGACAAGGACGAGTTTCTGCCGACGATGCACGGATTCGACGAGTTCTTCGGGAACCTGTACCACCTGAACGCGGAAGAGGAGCCGGAGCACGAGGATTATCCGAAGGACCCGAAGTTCAAAGAACGGTTTGGGCCGCGCGGGGTGATCCACAGTTGGGCCGACGGGAAGGGCGGGCAGCGCATCGAGGACACCGGGCCGCTGACGATCAAGCGCATGGAGACGATCGACGACGAGGCAACCGAGCACGCGCTGCGCTTCATCGACGAGGCGCACGCGGCCGGCAAGCCGTTCTTCGTGTGGTGGAACACGACCGCCATGCACTTCCGCACGCACCCGGCCGCGAAGCACAAGGGCAAGAGCAACGGGCAGGGCGACTACAACGACGTGATGGTGGCGCACGACGAGGCGGTGGGCGTGATGCTCGACAAGCTCGACGAGCTGGGCATCGCGGAGGACACCATCGTCATGTACTCGACCGACAACGGCGTGCACTACAACACGTGGCCGGATGCGGGGATTACGCCGTTCCGCTCGGAGAAGAACACCAACTGGGAGGGCGGCTGGCGCGTGCCCGCGTTCGTGCGTTGGCCGGGCCACATCCCCGCCGGCAGCGTCGTTAACGGGCTGGTGACGCACCAGGACTGGCTGCCGACGCTGCTGGCCGCGGCGGGCGAACCGGACATCGCCGAGAAGCTGCTGCAGGGGCACCAGGCCGGCGAGCGGACGTACAACGTCCACATCGACGGCTATAACATGCTGCCGTACTGGACGGGCGAGGTGAAGGAAAGCCCGCGCACCAACTTCTTCTACATGAGCGACGACGGCGACATCATCGCCATCCGCATGGGCGACTGGAAGGTCGTGTTGATGGAGCAGCGCGCGACGCGGCTCCAATGCTGGTTTGAGCCGTTCGTGCCGCTGCGCGCGCCGAAGGTCTTCAACCTGCGCCGCGACCCGTTCGAGCGGGCCGACGAGAACTCGAATACGTACTGGGACTGGCTGATCTCGCACGCGTACATCATCTACCACATGCAGGGGTTGGTGGCGAGCCAGATCGAGGACTTCATGAAGTACCCGCCGCGCCAGAAGCCGGCGTCGTTCAACCTGGAAGCGGTGATGCGCCAGTTGGAGAACTCGGGGGGCGGGGCGAATCACTAAGGGAAACTACGCCGGATTCGAATAGGCCGACCACGAATATCACACGAATACACGAATGTAGCCGAGTGCGCGCCGAGATCCCGGCGCCCACCTCGTCGGCGTGAATATTCGTGTATTCGTGTCCGGCGACGACAGTCGCCGGATTCGTGGTCGGCGCAAGTCGCCGGGCGGGGGTGCGCGCAGCGCACGCCCGCTCTCTTGTTAATTGAGTCTTGTTAACTGAGTCTTGTTCTGCTAAACGTAGTTTAGCGCCACGCTCAACGTAGTTTAGCGCCCCCGGATGCGGCAACTTGCGGTAAAATAGCCCCATGACACCGAAACCCATCACCCGAAACACCTTGTTCTATGGCGACAATCTGCCGATCCTGCGCGAGCACGTGGCGGACGAGTCGGTCGACCTGGTTTACCTCGACCCGCCGTTTAACTCGAACCGGTCGTATAACGTGCTGTTCAAGGACGAGAGCGGGCACGCGGCCGATGCGCAGTTGACCGCATTCGACGACACGTGGCACTGGGGGGAGCAGGCGGAGGACACGTTCGAGTGGCTCGTGACGGGGACGGCGCCCGAAGTGAGCAGGATGATTGCGGCGCTGCGCGAGTTCATCGGGGAAAACCAGATGATGGCGTACCTGGTGATGATGGCGGCGCGCCTGGTGGAGCTGCACCGGGTGCTGAAGCCGACGGGGAGCCTGTACCTGCACTGCGACCCGACGGCGAGCCATTACCTGAAGGTGGTGCTGGACACGATTTTTGGGGCGGGGAACTATCGGAATGAGATCACGTGGAAACGCACGTTCGCGCACGGGAATGTTGGACGCAATTATGCTAGTATCAGCGATACGATTTTCTGGTATACCAAATCCAGCGAATATACCTGGGCACAGGTTTATGCTCCGCTCG
>JALOOB010000072.1 GCA_025454635.1 Anaerolineae bacterium | reverse complement strand
GATGCTCCCCCTCAGCAACGTCCTCATACACCCCCAGGATCAAAGCGCCCAGGTCCTTGCGCCCCCCGCGCGGCTCGGTGAATCCGCAGATTACCGCCGACTGCTGGAGGTGGGTCTTGACCTTCAGCCAATCCTCCGTCCGGTCGCCCGACCGGTACGGGCTCGCGCCGTCCTTGGCGATCACGCCCTCAAGATCGTGTTGCCGCGCCGTGTCATACAGCGCGCGGCCGTTCCGCTCGATGTAGTCGCTCCACCGCACATGGGGCATATCGGGCAGGATCGCCTTGAGGATGGCCTTGCGCCGCAGAAGGGGCAGGCTGCAGAGATCGTAGCCTTCGAGGTAGATGATGTCGAAGACATAATAGACGATCACCCCTTCTTCGTCGCTCAGCCAGTTCTGCAGCAGCTTGAACTGCGGGCGGCCTTCTTTGTTGAGCACGACGACCTCGCCGTCGAGCACCGCGTCGAACCTGAGCCTCTCCAGATCGCGCACGACGGGCGCGTACCGCTCGTTGAAGCTCAGCATGTTGCGCGAATACAGGCGGACGTCCCCGCGTTTGATCTCCGCCACTGCCCGGTAGCCGTCCCACTTGATCTCGAATAGCCACCCCTCCCGGTCAAACGGCTCGTCGGTCAGCGTTGCGAGCATGGGCTTCACGTCATGCGGCATCTCGGACGGCGCCGCGCCGGTCAGATCGATGCGCGACAGGTCCACCCCGTCGATTTGCGGCGCAAAGCCCATCGTCCTGGTGTCATGCGCGCCCGCCTGGGTAAGCGGGGCAGGGGCATCCTGAGCGGAGGCCGCCCCGGAGGGACGAGGCGCAGTCGAGGGACGCACCTCTGCCGCAGGCTCCGCGTCCTCGTCCCGGTTCGACTGCCAGACTGCCTCGCGCGCCTGCGCGATCTCTTCCATGCTGCGCCCGCTCAGCACCGACCGGTCCCACAGCAGCACGTCCTGCCGCGTGGCAAAGTCGTCCTGCTTCTTGATGAGCAGCCAGGCGTTATCGTCCTTCCCGCCGGAAGGGGCCTTCCCGCTGGAAGGGGCCTTGTCTCCGCGCATTTTCGAGAGCGAATACGCGCCGCGCAGCTTCTCCCCACGCAGGACGATCTTCAAGCTGCCCTTGCCCATCTGCTCGCGCAGCAGCTTCTCGCTCTCTTCACGGGTCGACGCGCCGAGCGCGGTGTAGGTCCCCTCGTCCCACACCATGACCGTGCCGGCGCCGTAATTGCCCTCAGGGATGATCCCCTCGAACGCGCGGTAATCCATCGGGTGATCTTCGACCATCATCGCGAGGCGTTTGTCGTCGGGGTTGAGCGACGGCCCTTTCGGCACGGCCCAGCTTTTCAGCGCGCCGTTCAGCTCGAGGCGGAAGTCATAATGCAGGTGCGAGGCCGCGTGCTTCTGCACGACGAACCGAAGCGGCTCCCCGGCCAGCGAGTTCTCGCCCGCCTCGGGCCGCGGCTCAGGCGTCTTCTTGAAGTTACGCTTCTGGCGATACGTTTCGAGCGTCATATGTCATGTAGCAAAAGTTGCCGAACTTGCGCTACAACCCTCACTTCTTTGCTTCTGCCATTTCCAGGCTCTCGCGCAGCTTGGCGAAGAGGTCAGTGACCTCGGATGGGATCGCCTCCTCCTCTTCCGGCTCCTTCACCTTGCCCGCGGCCTTGTCCTCGATGAACTTTCTCAGCGTCTCAGTATACGTGTCCGTATACTCGTTCGGATCAAAGGTCTCGGTCATCTGGTCGACCAGGCGCACGGCCATGTCCAGTTCTTTCTTCTCGACTTCCTTCTCGGGCGGCAGTTCGAGACCCTCGGGGTTGCGCACTTCGCTCGCCCAGCGCATCTGAAGCAGCACGATCATGTCGTCTTCGGGCCGCAGCAGGCACATGCGCTCGCGTGTCCGCAGCACGTACTTCGCCACAGCCACTTTGCCCGTCCGCTTCAGCGCCTCGCGCAG
The DNA here is from genome assembly GCA_025454635.1 of Anaerolineae bacterium. Lineage (GTDB taxonomy): Bacteria > Chloroflexota > Anaerolineae > CG2-30-64-16 > CG2-30-64-16 > JALOOB01. The sequence continues at coordinate 10,350 of JALOOB010000072.1, read as the reverse complement.
CAGCGCGTACGCTCGCGCCGCGCCTTTAACCGGTTCGAGGAAGTACGGCTTCTCCAGCAGCTTCGCGTCGACCTCAGATTCCTTGATAAAGGCGACGATCTCGATGGTCTGCGTCTTTTTCGGGGCCGCGGCCTTAAAGTCTTCATTGGTGACGACGACATAGTCGCCCTTGCGGAACTGGTAGCCCTTGACGATGTCCTTATACTCGACCTCTTCGCCGTCCGACTCGCAGACCCGCACATAGCGGATGGGGCACAGGTCGCCCTTGCGCAGCATGTCGAAATCGAGTTCCTGTTGTTCGCTGCCGCTAAACAACTTCACGGGGATATAGATGAGACCAAAGCTAATTGCGCCGCTCCAGATTGACCGCATACGTCCTCCTCGCGCGTCAACGCCAATTCGGTTTGAGTATAGGTTAACCTTCGCGCAAGGACTGTAACACGCGGCACGGATGCGCATCGGGGCAGGTTGATGCTATAATCGAGGCGAGGAAGGGCTGACTGACATGGAGAAGACGAATTGGCCCCCCGGCTTCACTGTCCGCCCGCCGCGCCCCGACGAGGCGCAAGCCGTCGCGGAACTTATCATCGCGGGTGATCTGGCCGATTTTGGCGAGCCTGAGTGGTCGCTCGAAGACACCGTCGCGGATTGGGGGCGCCTCGGTTTTGACCTTGCGCGCGATGCCCGCGTCGTCGTCGCGCCGGACGGCGCCTTGGTCGCCTATGCGGACGTCCACCGCAGGCCGAACGCGGTCCAGGTCAACGAGAACTCGACGCTCAACCCTGACTACACAGGCCGGGGGCTCGAAGAGACTTTCTACGCGCTGATCGAGTCGCTCGCCGCGCAGCACGCGCCGCTCCCGGTTCAGTGGATTATGGAGGCGAACCAGGGCCACGTCCTGGCCGGCCGCGGCTACGCGCCGGTTCGCTGGTTCTGGCAGATGCGCATCTGCTTCGCCGGCCCGCCCGACGTTCCGGAGTGGCCCGATGAGTACAGCGTGCGGCTGATGCGGGAAGAGGATCAGCCGGCAACGCACGCGCTTATCGAGACCGCATTCACGCGCCCCGACCGCGCGCCGGTCTCGCTGGCAGAGTGGCGCCGCTTCATGGTCGAGCGGGACGACTACGACCCTTCGCTCTTTTTTGTTGCGGTGCGTGGCGACGAGATCGCAGGCGCATGCCTGTCGATTCGCTATGCCCAACCCGACGAGGGATGGGTGCGGCAGTTGGCCGTCGAGGAGAAGCACCGCGGCCGGGGGCTCGGCCGCGCGCTTCTCCTCCATGCCTTTGGCGAGTTCCACCGCCGGGGCGCGCCGCGTGTTGGCCTCGGCGTCGACGCGAAGAACCCCTCCGCGACGAAGCTATACCTCGGCGTCGGCATGCGCGCGCATCGCGAGTACGTCCAGTACCAGAAGCCCGCACCGGTCGGCTAGGTCAGGGCTGCGCGGCGGCGACAATCTCGTCCAGCCGCGCGGCCACGTCCGCGGGCAGCGGCTCAGGCCGGTGGGTGGCCAGGATTTTCAGCGCCTTGTCCTGCGCGCGCTGCCGCAGCGTTTTGCCGCCGGCCCGGCTCCAGTCTTCGTACGCTCGCCGCTCGAACAGCTTCGGGTACCAGTCCTCTTTGTAGTGCCGTCGGGTGTGGTCCGCGCCCATCCAGTCGCCGAAGGGCCCGATTTCGTCGATCAGATCGAGCGCCAACGTCTCGTCGTTGATCTCCAGCCCCTTCATGAACTGCTTCGCGTAGCCAATCATCTCGTCGCACATGACAATCTGCTCGATGGAGTTGGTCAGGCCGCCGTCGAGGTAGCCCACGTCGTGGACCATCTGCGCGCCGGCCAGCGTTTCGAGCATGATGGAGAAAGCAGCCTCGGCCGCGGCCTGCTCGTCCGGGATTTTCGAGTCGCTGCAGCCGGCCAGCCCGAAGATGGGCAGTCCGTAGCGGTGGGCCAGCTCCACCAGCATAACGCGATTCCGCGGATCGGTGTACGAGTCGACCATCGTCCGCATGTCGAGCATGTCGTTGACCCCGCCGGTCAGGATCACCGGCGCGCCCTCCCGCTGCAACTGGGCGATCACCAACCCGGCCAGTTCGCCCGCGTTCGCCATCGCGATCGCGCCCGCCGCAGTTACCGGCCCGCTCATGCCGCGCAGCACGACCGGCGTGTACGTCGTCGGCAGCCCCTTCTCGGCCATGAAGAGCAGCTTTTGCAGCGCCTCCGCGTTATGGCGCAGCGGGTGGGTCACGTTGATGTACAGCGCCATGATCGGGTTGCGGCGCAGGGCCTCGGCGCCGCCCGCGACCGCCTCCGCCATGAGCACGGCGTCCTGCGCGCCCGAGAACTCCATCGTGACCACCAGGATCGGCTTGATGCTGTTCGTCAGCATCGCGCGCATCTGGCGCCGGTCATAGACCAGTTGGTCCACGTCGGACGCGATGCAGAACGACATCAGGAAGTCGATGTTTGGCAGCGCGTCGCAAACAAGGCTGGCTTCCTCGACGTCGCGCAGCGTGCCCACGCGGCGCTCGCCCGTCCGCACGTCGATCACATTCGGACAGTCGGAGCCGGGACCGAAGAAGACGTTATTGCGCTCCAGCGGCATGACGCGGTGGCCGTTGCGGTCGCACAGCACCGCGCGCTTCGGCGCCACGCCGAGCGCCCACTCGACCAGCCCAGGTGGGATGCGCACGCGCGCCCCTCGGCCCTCGTCGACCTCCTCGAAATGCAGCCCCTTGCGCCGCAGCAGCGCGACGGCCTCCGGCTCGTAGAGCACCACGCCGGTGCGGTCGAGCACTTCAAGCGAGGCGTGGTGCAGCCGCTCGGTCTGGTCGTCGGATAGCTTGCGGAAGCGCGGGGTGTCGAAGGATGTGTAGTTGCTTTGCAGGGTCACTTGAGTTGCTCCAGTCGAATTATCGGGACTTGACGGGATTCAATAGCCGTTCAGCTTTGGGGCGGGCAACCTGCGCGCTGCGCAGCTTCCGTGAGCGCCTCCCGGACGAGCACCGGCAGCACGGCCATGCGGTATTCGCGTGACGCGCGCAGCGCGCTGCTGCGCGGCTGAGCCTGGCAGAGCGCGAGTTGCGCGGCCTCTGCCATCACCTCAGGTGACGGCAACTGCCCGCGCAGGAATAGCTCCGCGTCGCCGGCGCGCACCGGGCAGGGTCCCACCGGCCCCATCGCGATGGTTGCCGCGGCGATGCGGTCCTCGCGCAGCGCCACAGTCGCGGCGCAGTTGAGCGTAGGCAGGATAAGGGACGGTCTCCTGCCGGCGCGGCGCCATGCCGTGCCCCAGGCTTCCGAAGGTAGGGGGAAACGAATATGCGTGAGCAGTTGCCCGGTCGGGTCGATCTTCGAGCGCCCCGGCCCGAGATACAGATCGGCCACCCGCTGCCACGCCGCGCCGCTTGCGTCCAGAATGCGCGCCTCCGCGTCAAGCGCAACGGCAATGACTGCGCCGTCTGCTGCGGGCATCGCCTGCACAAGATTCCCCGCCCACGTCGCGCCGGTCTGGATCGCGCGCGCGCCTACTGATGCTGCGGCATCCGCAAGCGCGTGGACGCGCTCCGCAATCAGGGGATGCTCGCGCAGCGCCGCAAACGGCACGGCCGCCCCGACGGTCACCCACCCGCCGCCCGCCTCGACCTGCCCCAATTCGGGGATGCGCGTGATGTCGACCAGCCGGTCCGGCCGCCACTTGCCCTTCTCCATGTCGGGCAGGACGTCGGTCCCGCCGGCAATGATGATCGCCCGGCCCTGCGCCTCGACGAGCGCGGCGACGGCCTCCTCGGGTGTGCGCGGGTAAAGGTACTGGGTCACAGCGCCTCCCCACGGACAGCCCGCAGAATGCGTTCGGGCGTGGCCGGCGCGGTGCGGATGCGCCTGCCGCCCGCGGGCCCAATGGCGCGCGAAACGGCGTTGATGATTGCGGGCGTTGCGGGCAGCATCGCCGCTTCACCGAGCCCCTTGACGCCCATCGGTCCGTACCGGCCCGCCTTCTCGACCAGAAACACCTCGATTTGAGGCATGGACTTGATGGTCGGCAGGTAGTAGTCGGCAAAGCCGGTCGTGTGGCCGGGCAGCACCTCCTCCATGAGCGCCGCGCCAACGCCCATCAGCACCGCGCCCTCGATTTGCCCCTCTGCGTCGCGCCGGTTGACTGCGCGGCCGACGTCATGCGCGGCGGCCATCCGCAGCACGCGCGTCTCGCCCGTGCGCAGATCCACCTCCACCTCCGCCAGGTGCGCGCCGGTCACGAACAGTGGCGCGTAAGTCGGCCGCGTGGCCTCGGGAAACTGCCCGCTCAGGTCGAAGGCGCCGCGGACGCGCCGCGACTTGCCGACCCGGTCAAACTCGGCTGCCACCTCGGCCAGCGCGATGCTAACGCCGTCGGGCGCCGTCACCCGTTCGTCCTCGAAGCGCAGCGTCTGCGGCGCGCGGTCGAGCAGTTCGGCGGCCATACCGAGCGTTTCGATTGCCAGGTTACGCGCCGCGGCGGTCACTGCGCCGCCGACAAAGTACGTCGCCCGCGATGCGCCCTGGATGCCGCTGTCGGGTGCGCGCGCGGTGTCTGCGTTCACCACTTCGATCCGCTCGCGCCCAATGCTCAGGGCCTCCGCGGCCATCTGCGCCATGGTCGTGTTCGTCCCCTGCCCGTAATCGGCCGCGGTGCAGTAGATGATGAAATGCCCGTCGCGCGCCAGCTCCGCGTGCGCCTCCACGCGGAGCGACCCTGACTTGCCGAAGCGATACCACATGGCCGCCAGCCCGACCCCGCGCCCGATGTGGCCGGCGCGGGACTCCCGGCTGCGCTCCAGCATCGCCTCATACGCCGGCCGCAGCGCCTCCAACACCTCCGCAAACCCGAGCGACTCCGCAACCGGGTAGCCAAGGAATGACGCCTCGCCCTCGCGCAGCGCGCTCCGCAGCCGGAACTCAAGGGGGTCCGCGCCAAGCTTCTCGCACAACTCGTCCAGCGCGCACTCGGTGGCGAAGCACGCCTGCGCGGTGCCGAACCCGCGATACTGCCCTGCTTTTGGACCGTTTGTGTACACGGTCTGCGCGTACGCGTCGACCGCGTCCCAGCGGTAGGGCCCGCCGCTGGCGGTGACGGCGTATTCCGGGATGTACTGTCCGTGCGAGTCATACGCGCCGGTGTTCGCGTCGATCCGCACACGGATCGCTGTCAGCGCGCCGTCTCGCGTCGCGCCGATTCGATTGCGCACGACATAAGGGTGACGCTTCGGCGTTGCGGCGAACGATTCCTGGCGGGAGTATGCAAGCATGACGGCCGTGCCCGTGTGTCCCGCCGCTGCGACATGGCGCGTCATCAAAGCCGTGGCGAGGAACGGCCATGGGTCCTGCTTGCCGCCGAACGAACCGCCCGTCGGCGGCATGATCACGCGCACCTGCTCTCGCGGCAGGCCGAGACATTCCGCGATGTAGCCCTGCTGGTAGAACGGCTCATGGCAACCGCCGACCACAGTCAAGCGGCCGGCTTCGTCGTAGTAGCCGAGCAGCGCCTCGCGTTCCAGCGCCGAGTGCTCCAGGAAGGCCAGGCGGTACTCTCCCTCGACAATTGCGTCCGCTCGGTCGAACGCCGCCGTCAGGTCGCCGCGCTTGAGTTCGAAGCGCGTGAGTACGTTGCCGTTGCCTGCGATGCGCGGCGCGCCGGTGGCGAGCGCCTCGTCCGTGTCGAACGTGTGGGGTAGCGGCTCATAGCCTACTTCGATGGCGTCCAGCGCGGCATACGCTGCTTCGCGCGTTTCCGCCACAACCAGCGCGACGGGCGCGCCGACCATCCGCACCGTCTCGCCCACCTGTGGCAGCACCGGCTCTTCCAGACTGTAATCCTCGAAGTAGAGCGCGCCCGGCACATCGTCAGCCGTGAGGACGGCCACGACACCCGGCAACCCGCGGGCCTTCTGTGTATCCAGGGAGAGGATGCGCGCGTGGTGGTGCGGCGATCGCAGCACGCGGCCCACCAGCATGTCCGGCATCGTCATATCTTCGACGTACTTCGCCGCACCCGTCACTTTTGGGGTAGAGTCGCTGCGCAGCTCGCTTCCGCCGACCGGCTCGCCGCCGCGGCTGATCTCCGCCGTCTCCCCGCGCAGACGCCGCGCGGCAAGGTCCACCGCCTCCGCGATCTTCTTGTACCCGGTGCAGCGGCACAGGTTGCCGTCCAGCGCGTCGACGACCTGCTCGTGAGTCGGCGCCGGCGTCCGGTCGAGCAAGCCCTTCGCGGCCATGAGCATCCCCGGCGTACAGTAGCCGCACTGCACCGCGCCGGTTTCGATGAACGCGCTTTGCAGCGGGTGCAGCCCGTCTGGCCCCGCCAGTCCTTCGACTGTCTCGACGCGCCGCCCCTGCGCCTTGCCCACCGGCGTCAGGCAGGACCGAACAGGCTGACCGTCCAGCAGGACGGTGCAGGCGCCGCACTCCCCCTCGTGATCGCAGCCCTGCTTGGTTCCGGTCAGGCTGAGGTCGACGCGCAACACGTCGAGCAGCGGGCGCGCGGGGTCTGCGTCGATTTCGACGGAGCCGCCATTCACGATGAAATTGATGCGCACGCCTACCCCTTGCCGCGCGGGTCTCGTATCGCGTCCGCGCGTCTCAAACCGGGACCGCAGTCAGTTCCTCGATGACGATTCGCAGCGTTGCGATCAGTCTCTCGTTCTGCTGGCGGTCGCCGATGGTGATACGGAGATGCTCCGGCAGGTCGTAGCCGGTGCAGGGGCGGACGATGACCCCGCGTTTGAGCAGTTCTTCGTAGATTCGCTTGGCCCTCGGCCCGACGCGGGCGAGGATGAAATTGGTTTGCGAAGAAACGGTGGGGATGCCCAGCCGCGCGAACTCGCGCGTCAACTGAACGCGGCCCTCCGCGTTGACGGCTACGGTGCGCTGCAGAAACGCGGGGTCGCGCAACGCGGCCTCCCCGGCCACCTGCGCAAGCAGGTTCACAGGGAACGACTCGGAGCACGCGCGCAATGGCGTCAGCAGTTCGGTCGACGCGATCGCGTACCCGATACGGATGCCCGCTATGCCGTACGCTTTTGAGAACGTTCGCAGAATGCAGACGTTCTTCCGGCCTTCAAGCACGTACTGCATAGTATCGGGGAACTGGGGGTCGTCGACAAATTCGTAGTACGCCTCGTCAAACACAACGATTGCGCTATCGGGCACGCGCGCCATGAACTCTGCGACCTCGGCGGCGGTGACGATGCTGCCGGTCGGGTTGTTTGGGTTGCAAACAAAGATTAAGCGCGTGCGCGGGGTCACGGCGTCGGCCAGCGCGCGCAAGTCGAAGCGCAAGTCGGGCGTGAGAGGGGTCTTTATGATGCGAGCGCGCATGACCGCCGCGCTGATGTCGTACACGGGGAACGACGAGCAGGACGTCAGCATCTCGTCGCCGTCCTCCAGGTACGACACGCACAGCTCGCGGATGACGCCGTCCGCGCCGTTGCCGACGCGTATCATCTCCGCGTCCACCCCGTGATGCGCAGCCAGCGCGCAGCGCAGGGAAAACGCCTGCGCATCGGGGTACAGGTTCAGCCGCGGCAGCGCCTCCGCCAGCGCTCGCAGCACGACGGGCGACGCGCCGATGGGGTTCTCGTTAGAGGCGAGCTTGATGATGTCGGTCAGCCCGTACTCGCGCTGGACCTCCTCGATGGGCTTGCCCGGCACATAGGGCCGGATCGCCTTCAACCCGGACTGTGGCTTAACCATGATGCGCCTCCATCGGCCTCTGGTTTTGCCACAGAGGTCACCGAGAACACAGAGCATCCTAAGCAATGCCGAAAGCCTCTGCGCTCTCTGCGACCTTTGCGGCAGAAGACTAGCTCTCCGCGACGAAAGTTTATCCCGTGATGATCCGCGCGTCCCCGGCCACAGCGCCCGCTGACGAAACGAACACGGGGTTCAGGTCGATCTCCGCGATTTCGGGATAGAGGAACGGCAGTTCCGACACGCGCGCGACCATCCGGGCCAGCGCTTCGAGGTCGCATGGCGGCCGGCCGCGCGCGCCTGCGAGGATGCCGTAGCCCTTCAGCGAGCGCACCATCTCCAACGCCTCTTCCTCGTCGACCAGCGCAACCCGCAGCGCGACGTCTCGCAGCAGTTCGGTGTAGATGCCGCCCAGCCCGACCGCAACGACCGGGCCGAATTGCGGGTCGCGCGCGACGCCGATCAATACTTCCTGCGCGCCGCGAATCTGGGGGTAGACGACTACGCCCGAAAACGCGACATCTCCGGCCTTCCGCCGAATGGCGCGGAACGCGACAAGCGCGTCCGCCTCGTTGTGGATGCCGACGACGACTCCCCCGCGCTCCGACTTGTGCAGGATGTCCGGCGATACAACCTTCATTACGCACGGGAAGCCCACGCACGCGGCGGCGAGAGGCGCTTCGTCCTCGGTCGCCGCGGTCATGAAGACCGGCGTCTCGATGCCGCATGCGGAGAGGAAGAGCATCGCGTCGGGTTCGAGGATGGGAGCAGGCGGCAACGGGGGAGTGCGCGCCGCGCCGGAAGCATGGGCGATCGGGCGCCGCCAGCGGCGCCCGATCGCCCATGCTTGCCCGCGCGCGTCTACGCTCCACCGCGCCATGTTCGCCATGGCAACCACCGCGCGCTCAGGCGTTGGGAAGTCGAGCACGCCGTTCTCCTGAAGGTAGGCCACGGCGTCAGCCGTTACTTCCTCCGGCAGGAACGACGCGGCCACCGGCTTCTCCGTCGCGTGCGCCGCATCGGCAATCCCGCGCGCGATCGGCAGCGAGTCCAGGTACGGCGGCGCGATATTGATCGCCACCGCCGCATGATATTCCTTTGCCACAGAGGACACCGAGGGCTCAGAGCATCCTGAGCGGAGCGGAGCGGAGTCGAAGGACGCTGTTTCCTCTGCGACCGCTGTGGCAAGCAATACGTTCAGCGTCTCGCGGTACCCCCGCTCCGTCGCCTCCACCGTCAGGTCTATCGGGTTCTTAAGGGCGGCGTGCGCGGGCAGGAACGCTGCCAGTTTTTCGCGCGCCGCCTCGCACGGCTCCGCCACGGCCAGCCCGACGGCCTCCGCCCGGTCCGCCGCCAGGATGCTCGGACCGCCGGAGTTGGTGACGATCGCGACGCGTTTGCCCTGCGGCTGCTTCATGCCGGCGAAGGCGCGGCACAGGTCGAACATCTCCTCGGCCGACTCCACCCGGATTGCGCCGCACTGCCGGAACGCCGCGTCGTACACCGCGTCGCTGCCCGCGAGCGAGCCAGTGTGCGACAGCGTTGCGCGCTGCCCCGACTCTCCGCGGCCCGCCTTGATCACGACCACCGGCTTGACCTCGGAGCACCGAGCGGCCGCCTCCATGAATGCGCGGCCGTCGCTCACCGTCTCCACGTACACCGCAATCACGCCCGTCTCGACATCGTCCGCCAGGTATTCCAGCAGGTCGACCTCGTTCACGTCCGCCCGGTTGCCATAGGAGACGAACTTCGACACGCCCAAGCCGTCGCGCTTCGCCCAGCCCAGCAGCACGCCGGCCAGTGCGCCGCTCTGCGAGATGATCGCCACCCGACCCCGCGGCGGCAGCGTCTCCAGCGTGGGTGTCAGCCCGTTCGCGGTATTGATGATGCCTGCGCAGTTCGGCCCGACGATGCGAATGCGGTGGCGCGCCGCCACAGCCCTCAACTCCGCCTCACCCGCCTTGTTGCCCGCCTCCGCGAAGCCAGATGACACGACGACCGCCGCCTTCACGCCCGTCCGCCCGCACTCTTCGAGCACTGAAGCGACAACCCTGCCCCTTCGGGTTGATTGCGACAATGTCGCGATATCCGCCCGACAGCATCTGCCGCAACAGCTCAAAGCCGAGCTTCCCCTCGCCCACCGAGCCGATCAGCGCCACCGCCCGCGGGGTGAAAAGCGGTTCGAGCGTTCTCGAAACCTCCGCGGTTTCCAAACCCTCGGAGGTTTTCTCACGACCCGGTCTCATACCTGCGCCCCCGCAGCCACGCGAAACGCAAACAGGTTGCGCTCCGCGCCGCGCTTCCACCGCGCGGCGATCACGTCCGCCATCGCTTCCGGCGGCACGATCTGCTCCAGCGCAGTCTGGGTCGCGGCGACGCCCAAGGTATACACGTTGTCTGGCACAGGCGTCCCCTCGTGCGTCGGAAGCCGCTCTGGATTGATCACGATAGGCCGCGCGCCGGCAAGGCGCACCTCCTCCAGCACTGCTTCCAGCGCTGGATAGTCTGCCTTGCCGAGCATGACCGCCGCCGGCTCCCAGCGATAGGCGAACAGGACGAAGTCGCCCCCGCGCTTGACGAACTTCACCGCCTTGAGCGCCTCGCTCACCTCGGTCGCGATAACCAGGTCC
>JALOOB010000071.1 GCA_025454635.1 Anaerolineae bacterium | reverse complement strand
GACCTGGAGCGCAGGAGAGAAGCGAATGGATAACATTATCGGCATTGCATACCCGGAGTGGCGGGAGCTTCGAAAAGAAGTCAACAACGACATCGACCCCGACAAGCGAGCCGCAGCGCGCCGGCTCGGCATGATGAGCATCTGGACCGCCTGGCGCCGTCGAGGCGAATTGCGCAAGTTTGCGGAGGCCATCGAGAAGACGTCCCTTCCTGATCCGGTATTCATCCTCGGCCACTGGCGCAGCGGCACAACCCTCTTTCACAACCTGATGTCGCTCGATGAGCAGTTCGCCTATCCGCGCATCTACCAGGTCTCAAATCCGCACAGCTTCCTCCAAATTCCGATCGAACGCGTTGTGGAGCGCCGGCGCCAGGCTACGCAATCGCGCACGCGTCCGATGGACAACGTCGAGTTCGACCTGATGAGTGCAGCCGAAGATGAGTTCGCAACTTGTCCGATGAGCATCCGCTCGCACATGATCGGCTGGTCCTTCTTCCGCCAGGAGCCCTTCTATGACCGCTTCCTCAGCTTCAAGGACGCACCGCGGGCGGATTACGAGCGCTGGCGCAAGTCGTTTGTCCTTTTTCTGAAGAAGGTCGTTCTCAAGTACAATTGCTGCGTTCCGTTGCTCAAGTCGCCTCAGCACACCGCGCGCGTGCGCCTGATGATTGAGCAGTTCCCTAACGCGAAGTTCATCCACATCCGGCGCAACCCGTACGTGGTCTTTCGCTCGACGCAACGCCTCTTTGAGACCGGAATCCTGCCAAACGGATTCCAGAAGGCGCCTGCCGATGACTTCGCAGTGAGCGGCATCCTGCGTCGTTACAAGGATATGTACGACGCCTTCTTCGACGATCGCAAGCTGATCCCCGCAGGCAACTACGCGGAGGTCACCTTCGAGGAACTCGAGAGGGACATGGTCGGAACAGTCGCGCGCGCGTATGATGCTCTCGGCCTCGATGGCTACGCGCAGCTCGAACCGAAACTTAAGTCGTTTGCCGAATCGCAAAAGGATTATCAGAAGAACAAACACCCGCAGATCGAGGAGTCCCTTCGCCAGCGCATCTACTCAAACTGGCAGCGCGCATTCGAGGAATTCGGCTACCCCGCTTGACCCGTCTGGTAGGGAACCACCCGTGAGCAGGAGGCTCACGAGCATGCAAAACGAACCCGATAAGCTCTTCAATCGGAACTATGTCATTCAATGGCAAGGCCAGACGGTCAGCCGGCTCGGCTCGCAAATCTTCATGGCCGGCCTGCTCTTCTGGGTGAAGCACGCCACCGGCTCCGCCGCACTCATGGGCGGGCTATCCATGGTATCCAGCCTGCCCGGCGTGATCCTCATGCCCGTCGGCGGCGCGCTGGCCGACCGCTACCCGCGCCGCTCCATCATCATCATCGGCGACCTGGTGCGCGGCCTGGCCCTTCTCGCGCTGACCGCGCTCATGGTGCTGCGTCCCGCGGCGGTTCCCGCCATTGTGGTGGGCCTCTTCCTGGTCTCCGTCATCAACGGCATCGTCGGTTCCTTCTTCGGTCCCGCGCTCGCCGCCACCATCCCCGACATCGTGCCAAAAGACAAGGTCGTCGCGGCCAACTCGCTCGGCCAGTTGTCCTTGCAGGGCTCGCTTTTCGTGGGTCAGGCGATTGGCGGCTGGCTCTACCAACTTGTCGGGGCTACCGTGCTCTTCTTTGTGAACAGCCTGTCATTCCTTTACGCGTCGGCTAGCGAGGTCTTCGTCAAGATCCCGCAAACAATTCCCGAGCGGCAGGGCAACTGGCGCGAGCAGTTCCGAACGTTCGGGCAGGAGATCGCAGAAGGCTTCCGCTATGTCTGGGCGAAGCCCGGGCTCCGCGGGATGCTGCTGTTCTCCGCGGCGCTGGCATTCTTCACCTCGCCGATCATCGTCCTCATGCCGTTCTACGTGGAGGACACCCTTCGCGCAACCCCCGCCTGGTACGGCTTCCTGCTCTCGGGCTACGCTGTCGGCACCATGCTTGGCTACGTTCTGGCGGGCATCCTGCGCATCCCGCCGGGTGCGCGCGGCGCGCTGATGATGGTCATCTCCGTGCTGGTGCCGCTCGGTTTCATCGGGTTGGCCTTGGCGCCCAGCACGGCGGCCGCGCTCTTGCTGACGGTGCTCGGTGGCCTCGCTGCCGGCTACGTCACGGTCAACATCACGACCCTGATCCAGGCCACCACGCCCAGTGAGATTCGCGGCCGGGTGGTCGGCCTGCTCGCCGCGTTGTCCACCGCGCTGACCCCGATCGGAGCAGGCGTCGCCGGCATCGCCGCCGACCTCGTCGATCAGAACATCCCGCTGATCTTCATAATCTGCGGCGTCGCCACCGCGGCCATCGCGCTGCTTCTTACGACAAGTCGCAGCTATCGCGCGATCATGTCGACCGACTTTCGCTCGGTTGCGCCCCAACGCGGCCCCGCGCAGCCGCCCAAGCCCCAGTTACCGGGCGCCCAGTAAGGGGATGTGGCGCGTATGAGCCTTCCGTCGCAAACTCGTTTCAATGCCTGGGTCTCATGCCCGCGGCCAAACCCGGCCGCAAAGGTGCGCCTTTTCTGCTTCCCGTACTCCGGCGCAAGCGCCAATATCTACTACCCCTGGGCAGACGTCCTGCCGCCGAGTTGGGAAGTCTGCCCGGCGCAGTTGCCCGGTCGCGGCAACCGCATGTCCGAGCCCCTGGCGACGCGTCTCCAGGCTCAGGTCGAAGCGCTTGCAACCGGGCTCGCGCCTTATCTCGACAAGCCGTTCGCCTTCTTCGGGCACAGCATGGGCGCGCTCATCGCCTTCGAGCTAGCCCGGCATCTGCGTCGGACGGCGCTGCCGCTGCCTGTCCACATCTTCGTGTCAGGCCATGAGGCGCCCCACCTGCCCGACCGCAATCCGCCGCTCCACGCGCTGCCCACCGGCGAACTGCTGGACAAGCTGCGCGAACTGAACGGGACCCCCGAGGAGGTTCTCCAGCATCCGGAGCTGCGCGATATGTTGCTGCCAATCTTGCGCGCGGACTTCGAGGTCTGCGAAACCTACGTCTACACTGCCGAACCGCCGCTGGACTGCCCCATCTCCGCATTCAGCGGTCTGGGCGATGAATACGTGACCCGCGAAGAGCTGGAAGCGTGGCGAGAACACACGACTGGTCGCTTCAGCATCCGCATGTTTCCCGGCGACCATTTCTATCTCAATAGCGCGCGGCCGTACCTGTTGCAGGCGCTGGCTCGCGAACTCGAACAGACGCTGGCCGGCCGCGCCTGAGGCCGCCGCTCGTCTAAATCGGACACAAGGAGGCATCATGGGTTGGGACGATCGTGAGGACACCACCACATACCGCGTGGTTGTCAACATCGAAGAGCAGTACTCGATCTGGCCGGTCGACCGCGAGATTCCCGCGGGCTGGCGCGATGGGGGCAAGACGGGGCCCAAGGCCGAGTGTCTTGCGTACATCAAAGAGGTTTGGACGGATATGCGCCCGCTGAGCCTGCGCAAGCAGATGGATGAGGCGAAAGGTCAGGAATGAGCGCCTCGCCGGGGGCCGTTTGCGGCGCGTAGGGGTGACCTCCGGTCACCCCTACGCGCCGCAAACGGCCCGTGCGGAGGATCGGCCCGCGTGAGCGAATGGACCGTCCCGCCTGCGCAACTGCGTCTCGCCCCGGACGAGCTAAGCGCCTGGCTCATCCCCATTGACGCGCCGCCGCATCGCCTGCGCGACCTTGCCGAGACCCTGTCGCCCGACGAGCAACGCCGCGCCGCCCGCTTCCACTTCGAGCGTGACCGCATCCGATTCATGGCTGCCCGCGGCGCCCTTCGCGGCATCCTCGGCGCGTATCTCAGACGCCCCCCTGCCGAAATCGTCTTCGCCTACTCGCCACACGGCAAGCCGTCTCTTGCCGATGAGCCATCCCTCTCGTTCAACATCTCCCACTCAGGCGATTGGGCCCTCTGCGCGGTTGCGCTCAACCGGCGCATCGGTGTGGACATCGAGTCGATCCAGCCCGAGCTGGCCGGACAATCCATCGCGGAGCGCTTCTTCTCACCCCGCGAGGTGGCTGAACTGCGGGCGCTTCCGTCAGCCGAGCAGTCAGCTGCGTTCTTCCGCTGCTGGACCCGTAAGGAGGCGTTCGTCAAGGCGCGCGGCGAAGGTCTCTCGCTGCCGCTTGATCGGTTCGACGTCTCGCTGCGCCCCGGCGCGCCTCCCGCATTGCTGAGCACCCTCGACGATCCGCGCGAAGCAGATCGCTGGTCAATCCTCGCCCTCCCCGCGCCCCCCGGCTACGTGGCATCGGCCGTCGTCGAGGGTCCGTCCCCTTCCCGCGTGTTTCGCTTCATCCAGTCCCCGTAAAAGTCCGCGTATCTATCTGCGCCATGCGCCGTTCATGCTTGTGAGAGTCCGATCCAACACCCCAAAATTAAACTGCCGGCCACGTGCTCGTGGTCCAGCATCACAGCTAGGAGTCGCAGATGGACGAGCACGAACTCCTGCGTCGTTACCGCGCGGGAGAGCGCAACTTCACGGGCGCAAAACTGGCCTTCTGTCACCTGACGGGAAGCAAGCTCCACGGCGTGATCATGAGCAAGGTGAGCCTCTTCTCCGCGCGGCTGAGCGGCGCCGACCTGGCAGGGGCGGACCTCCGCGGCGCAAATCTCACCGGTGCGGAGTTGGACGGCGCCATATTGTCGGGCGCGAAACTTAACGAAGCCGCGCTCACGGGCGCCAACCTCGCTCGCGCCGACCTGCGCGGGTCGCGCACCGACCTCAGCGCGGCCAACCTTGCCTGGGCCAATTTGGGTGGCGCGCGCCTTGCCGCCGCCAACCTCAAGGGCGCGAACCTCACCGGCGCGCTCCTTTCGCACGCTGACCTCAGTGGCGCGGACCTCAGCGGCGCGGACCTTACCGACGCGGTGCTAGACGGCGCCATCCTGCGCGGAGTCAACTTCAAGAACGCGCGCGTGAGCGAGTCCTCGCTCGCCGGAACCCTGCGTTAACCTCTCTCCCCGGCCCCTTCTGCTGCCTCGCAGCCGAAGGGTGGAGAGGTTAATGCTACAGCCCACCGGAAAGGCAATGCTGCCTCTCCGGTGGGCTGTAGTTGTTTAATCGGCAGGTTCGCTGACCTCGCTGGCGCAGCCTTAAGGCGTCCCTTCCGTCAGCTCGAACTCGAACAGCCCCACCCGATTCGAGGGTGTCGCAGCCTCCGTCGTGCCGAGCCGCCCGTAGACAATGTAGTAGATCGTGTCCGGAGGTAGCGTGCCCCGCGTATTGGTATGCTGGTATACCCATGGCGACGCGCTGTCGATGTAGTCGGGCGCGAACGGGCCATTCGCGCTCGTGAAGTAGGGGTTCGTCGCATGGCCGAGGAGCCGCGCGCCGTTGTTCGGCGCCGGATTGTCCCAGCTCAACTCAACGTCGTTCGTCCCGACCGTGATGATCGCCAGGTTCGTCGCAGCGGTCGGCGCCTGTGGCCCACCAGGTCCAACGTAGATGCCGGCCGCATCAAACTCCCAAATATGGTCTTCCACCTCGCCGAACTCGATCGGACCGTTCGGCGCGGGTACGGGCGTGGGCGTGTTCGCCCCGGGGTTCTGCCAGATACGGCAGCGAGCCGGGAAGGAGTTCGGCCAGGTCTGTCCGCCGGGGATCGTAATCCCCCGCGACGTGGTGGCCGCACCGATGGTCGCGTTGTTGATAACCACCTCTCCGGGATCTGTCCATACACCGTTCTTGTTGAAATCAATCCAGCATCCAACCCTTGCGCTGGCTGCGCCGACAATGGTGAAGCTCAACGAGCCGCTGCCGTCGCTCCAGGAGTTCGTGTCATCCGGATAGATGCCGGCTTCATCGTCCGGCGTCGTGCCGTCCGTGTCATCGGCGTCCGATCCCGCGCTCTGCAGGTTGCCCGGATCCGCGTCGACTGCCTCCGAGCCAAGCCGCAGCGGGACGCCAGGCGTCATCGGCACGATGCCGTGCCGCGCGCCGTCGCACTGCAGGCCCGTCGCAGTATCCGGCGCAGCGCAGGTCGCAGGCGGGGCCGGAAGCGTCTGCACCGTGTCCCCGAAGTCCATCGGATTCGACAGCTCGACCAGTGTCGACGATTGATCGATGACTACGCCCGCGCCGGTGCCCGTGGACCATGCGATATTAACCGGGCTCACGCTCGCGCGACACGTAGGAGGCAGCAGGGATAGGGGCACCCCCCATTCGATGTTCGTCGTCACGCTTGCGCGAGTAGGGTCAGACCAGTCGCCGGTTACAGGTCCGACGAAGGTCAATGAGCCACCCGAAGTGTAGCCGTATATATTGACCGTGTTATCCGGCGCATAAATAATCAGTCGGTCGCCATCCGGCCCAGAGACGGGATCATTAAAATCGCCGTCATGATTGCAGTCAATGGCCCCGACTGCGCGGTAGTTGGTGTTCGACAATACTGGTCCGGTCCAGGTCTGGATTCGGAAATAGATGTTTGATCCATCATAACGCACCCACGCATACCTGATATCGTCTCGGTCGTTGATGCCGGCATCGTTCGTCGGCTCCGAATAGTTCTGCGTCCCCCAGGTTCCGTCGATCCCCCCGTTCGTGAGGTTGATCGTGGTCCACCCGGCAAACGCGACCGAAGCAACCAGCATCGCAACCGCAGTAATCACCACGATCCCGATCAGGCGCGGCATGAATCGGGAGCCGGTTGTTGGCTCTGGTCCAGTCGACATAGTCCCTCCTCAACAAATCAGATGCGTTAACGAAACACCGGAACAAGCTGGTATGGCACGGCGGCAGTGTACCGCGCCTGAACCAGAACGCGAATAAAGTAAGTGTCTGCCGGCCCCGCCGTCGTGACCTCATACGGCGCTTCCGCGTCGTAACCGATGAGCTTGCCTATGTTGTTCTGATAGAGCAGCAGCACCGCGCCCTCGGCCGCCATCTCCTCCATGCGGACGCTGATCTCGCCACCCGCAGTCGTAGTGAACGTGAAGAAGTCGTCCGGATCATCCGGCAGCGCGTAAAGCGTCTCACCCGCGCGCAGCCCCCCGTTCGCTTCAGCCAGGATGTTGTTCGGCTCCGTCTCCCAACTCACCGGCACCGCGCGCGCCTCCGACCATCCGCTTACGCCGGCCAGGTTTCGCGCGCGCACCCGGTAGAACAATGTGCCAATGCCGTGGCTGCGCGCCTCGAATGAGGTCGAGTCCCCGCTGTAAGCGCGCTCGATCGGGCCGGCAAATTCCGGGTCAAGGGCCTGCTCGAGCTCATACCGTCGCGCGCCGTAAATTGGCGTCCACGAGAGCAAGAAGCTCGGTCGGGACCCGGGCGCAGCAACCGGCATCAGAAACGGCGTCAGCGGCGGTTGCAGGCTGGGAGAAATGCGGATCGCCACAGGCAACCACGTGCGTTGCAGCGGCGGCGGCGTCTCTGTCCCCGTCGGCGTGGGACTCGGCGTTTCAGTGAATTCGGGCGTGTTTGTTGGCGTCGGCGATGGTCCCTCCGTTGGCGTCTCGGTCGGCGTGCCGGTGGGCGATGCGGTTGGCGAGGGCGTCGGCGTCGCCGGAATCAGCCCGAAGTTGACGACGTTCTCGACCCCGAACGTAAGGAACACATGCACCAGCGTCGGGCTGGTCGGCGCATATCCCTCGGGGGGATCGATGGATACGCTGTACGGACCCGGCGTCACAGCCAGGAATTGGTAGAAGCCGCTCGGGTAAGTGCTGGTGGTGCGTTCCTTCTCTGGATCAGCCGGCCGCGAAACCAAGCGCACCTCGACCTCGCCCACCCCTGCGGTTTCGCCCGTATTCATAACGCCGTCGCCGTTCTGGTCGTTGAACACGTGCCCCGTGAGCGCCCGCACCACCTTCACAGTCACCTTGTCGACCCGCGTCACGCTCACGCCGTTTTGGTCGATCGCGGTCCACGTTGCCGTGTTAGTTACATCTTGCGTCAGGCCATCCGGCGCCAGGGCGACGAAGCCAACCTGTGAACCCGGCGTGAACGTCTGATAGAACGTTCCCAGGCTGCCCAACTTATCGTCGGAAAACGTATGCGTGATGAACG
The DNA here is from genome assembly GCA_025454635.1 of Anaerolineae bacterium. Lineage (GTDB taxonomy): Bacteria > Chloroflexota > Anaerolineae > CG2-30-64-16 > CG2-30-64-16 > JALOOB01. The sequence goes on along the minus strand of JALOOB010000071.1, from coordinate 7,930 downwards.
AGGTCGTGCCAATGTTATAGAAGAGATAGCAGTAGACGACCTGGGTTCCATAATACACCGTCAGGCCCTCCACCGCGCCACTGCAGCTCTGCGTCTGATCCCAGTCCGACCGGGTCAGGACTTTCTTGTTCATGACGAAATCGGCCCCAGCGAGCGGCGCCGCAATTCCGGCGTTCTCCGCGCCTTCCAGCCGGAAATCCTTGGGGAAGAGGTAATTCGCCGCGTCCGCTCCGGCGCGCGTCCCAACAGGCGCAGCCGCTTGCCCGCCATCTCCCGGCGATCCCGAGTCCGCTGACAGCGTCGGCGTCAGCCACATCGCCGACAACGCAGAAAACGCCAGCAAGATCAACAAGCCTGCGGCCACAACGGCGGGACCGGACAGGCGAGCCAACCGCCGCAATGACATCCTCAAGAGAGCCTCCTCGGACATTCCCTGCGCGGGCGCCCGACCCAGTCTTGGCGCCCACGCGCTGGTGTCACGGCTGCCACCGGCGTCCTCAACCTCAAGGATGCCGTATGACGATTGGCAGATACAGCCGCGTCACCGCCCCATTCATGATGCTGTTCGTCCGGAACTGATTTGAAGCGCCCTCGAACGACCAGTAGACATACGCGCCGCGGTTGAGGATGGCAATTGCCTCGGCAGGCGACGCGCCCCCTTTGACATGCATCCCGAGCGAAGGCGCGGGCAGGATGCGCCCGTCACCCGTGGCAGATGGGGCGCCCAACCCGCCCTGCGGCGTGTCGGTAGCTGTCGCAGTCGGCGTGTTCGTCGGCGTCTCCGTCGGCGTCTCTGTGGGCGTCCATGTCGGTGTATGCGTCGGCGTGCTCGTCGGTGTGTCTGTCGGCGTGTTCGTCGGCGTGCTCGTCGGTGTGTTTGTCGGCGTGTTCGTCGGTGTGTCTGTCGGCGTGCTCGTCGGTGTATTTGTCGGCGTGTTCGTCGGTGTGTTTGTCGGTGTGTTTGTCGGTGTCCACGTCGGCGTATGCGTCGGAGTGTTAGTAGGCGTATGCGTCGGCGTCGGCGTCCATGCTGCGAAGTTAGCTGTCACGGTCGCATTGGAAGTGGAAGGCGTGAAGCTGGTGGCTGCTGAACTCGCGCTGGCAAACGATCCGCTGAGGGCAGACCAATTGCTGAAGTTGTAGCCGAGATTCGCGGAAGCTGAAACGGTCACGGGAACGCCCGGCCGGTACGTACCGCCCCCACCGGGGCAGTTTGCCGCGCCCAGGCTGACGCTGCCCGATCCAGTCGGCGAGACAGCACCCGTCAGAGCAATGCACGCCTCGAAGTTTGCCGTTACGCTCGTGGCCGCGCTGACGGTCAGCGTCGTCGAACTGGAACTGCCGCTTGCGCTGCCGCTCCAGTTCTTGAAGCTCCAATTTACCGAGGGGTTTGCAGTCAGAGTGACCGACGTGCCCGGGTTGTACAGGTTCTCGCCATTGGTCCCGCCCTCGCAGTTGGGCGCCGGATCGTAGCTCACCGTCCCGCTGTTGCTCGGCGCGACCGTGTGGCTCAGCAGCGCGCACAGTTGCGCACCGAAGTCCCGCGTCACGCGGCACCCGCGTACGCTTATCGGCACGCTCCTCGCCGTAGTCGTCGCATACCCGGCCGGCAGATCATACGAGAGCTCGTAGTCACCGAACGTCACTCCGTTGAACTGGTAGTATCCCGCCCCCGAAGTATTCGTCGTGGCGACCTGCGTCCCGTTCTGGTGCAGGCGCATGGTGATCCCGCTCAGGGCGGCTTCCCCGGAGTCCCGGTTGCCGTTCCCGTTTGCGTCGACAAAGACGTACCCGTATACCTTCCCGTTCGAGCACGCGGTGTCCGTCGGCGTAATCGTCGGCGTGACCGTGCTCGTCGCCGCGGGAGAAACCGTCCCCGTCGACGTCGGAGTGATCGACGCTGTGGGGCTCGGGCTCACCGTCGGACTAGCTGTATTCGTCGCGGTGGAGGTGATCGTCGCGGTCGCGCCCGCAATGCGCTGCACCTTGTAGCTCAACGTGCCGGTGCTGCCCACCGCCAGGTTGCCCAGCTCCCAGCGCACCACCCGCCCGCTCACCGAACTGCCCCCCGCCGGCGCGATCGACCCCGGCACCAGCTCCACATTCAGCGGAATCGCGTTGGTCACGGCCACGCTGGCCGCAATGCCCACGCCGACCACCTGGTAGTCGATGAAGTACGTTAACTGCTGCCCCTCCTCGATGCGGCCCTCGGGCGCCGACCACAGCGAGGCGACCACGCGCGGCCCAACCGGTGTCGGGGTGACCGTCGGTGTTCTCGACGGCGTCGGCGTTTCGGTCGGAACAGGCGTCTCCGTCGCCGTCGGCGTTGGCGTGCGCGGAATCGTAACCGCGGCCCAGAGACCGTCGTTCGTCCCGGCGAGCAACCGGTTGAACGCCGCTGCCCGAATCAAGAACGTCTTGCGGCCCTTCTCGTCCAGCCCGTCTATCAGCCACTTGCCATCTTCATAGCGGTAGACGCCCGAATCGCGCGTCCCCGCGTAGAGTTGCAGGTCCCAGCCCTGCGCCACCGTGTAAATCGACTGCGGCCCGCCAAGCGGAAGCCATGTCTCGCCCTGATCGAAGCTGGTGAATACGCCACCCGAATTCGTCCCGGCCCAGATCTGCTCCCCACCGCTGCGGTCGACCGCGAAGTCATAGACCCCCTGCCCATCCAGGCCGGTCGACACCCACGTCTTGCCGCCATCGAGCGACTTGTAGGCGCCGTTCACCGTGCCAAGGCCTACGATGCCCGGCAGCGTAAACAGCGCCAGGATTCGTCGGTCGCTTGGCCCTGTCCGAAGCCCGGAATTAGCGTCAACCCAGCTCGCCCCTTCGTCCGTCGTCCGGTAGACGCCCTTGTCATAGGTTCCGACCAGCGCGGCGTTCTGCGAGTCGCAAGACACTGCCGAGATGAAAAGCTGCGGCAGGCCGTTATTGACTTGCGTCCACTCTTGTATTTGCGGGTCGTGGCGGAAAACGCCCGAGCCCCAGGTGCCGGCATAGATCTTTCCCGACGGGCACACGGCGAATGCCTGGATGCTCTTGTCGGTCAGACCCGTCGTGCTCATCATGATCCAGGATTGGCCCGCATCCTGGCTGCGAAACAGGCCGACGCCGTCGATCGCGGCGAACGCGTAGCGCGGGTCAGTCGGAATCACCACGATCCACCGGATGTCACCCAGGCTCCCGTCGACCTTCGCCCAGCCCGTCGACGCAACTCCTGCTGCGGTCAGCCCGGCGCCTGTGCCCGCAGGTCCGCGCGGAGGCTCCGGAATCGAATCTCCCGCAACGGAAGCGGCCGGCGCCGGGGCAGCATTATCGACTGCCGGCGCCGGCGCGGCAGGTGAGGCTTCCTGAGCAGCCAACGTCGGCGCAACGGACGCCAGCGACGCGGCGGCCAACGCGAATACGATCAACAAGAAAAGCAGGCCAGTGCGGCCGGCGCGCTTAGGAGACAACCACATGATCAGAACCTCCGACGCTCGGCGGTCGATGGGTGTGCGACGCGCGGCAACCGCGCCCTTGATGACTCATCCGATCAATCTTTCGGTTTGGGAATTGGAGTCGGCTTGGGACCGCCCCACGACAGCAAGCGCGCCTCGCCCGCGTCGGCTGCCGTCAGCCTCTGGTACGGATCTTTCTGCACCACCACCACTGTCCACGTGAACTCGTTCGCGGCCATCTGGCCCGCGTCCGCCATGATATCCAGGTTAATCGAAGCGCTCGTCTTTGCGGTCGGCGCGGCAATACCCTGCGCATCCGCAGGTTCCTGGCCCGGCCACCAGGCAACGACGGCGCAGGCGCCGCGGTTGGGGCCGGGCGATTCGCGCCCGGCGCGGCAGTCGGCGCGATCGCCTGGGTGGGCGCCGCCGTGGCAGGGAGCGGGGTCGGTTGTGGCTGCGTATCCGCCGTGCGCTGCGTCGCCTCAGCTGCCGCCGTTGCGGTTCGCGCAACCGCCTGCGCGGTCGCCTGAGCCTCGGCGGTCACCGTCACTGCGCGGCCTTCCGCCACCCGGCTCGCCAGCGCCGCCACGGTCGCCGTCGCGCGCGCCGCCGCGTCGCCCGTCACCGCCCCAGGCCCGCTCCCCGGGTCGAGGATCACCTTCGCGGTCATGTTCCACAGCAACCGCTCGTCGTTCCGGTCCGGCGCCACCACGACCGTATACGTAATGTCGCCTTGCGTGTTCTGGCCGATCGACCGGATGCGCACCACCTGCCCCGGCAGTTCCAGGCCGGGAATCGCATCGAAGGCAATTTGCGCGCGGTCGCCGGGCCGCAGCCCGACTACCCGCAATTCGGTGAGGTCGCGCGTTTCGATCAGCCAGTTCGAAAAGTCGCCCAGCCGCACGACCGACGCGCTCGGTCCCACCTGCTGGCCCACCACCGCGTCGACCGCCGCCACCGTGCCTGCAAACGGCGCGCGCAATTCGGTCTCCGCAAGCACCGCCTGCGCTTGGGCCAGCCCGGCCTGCGCCGCCGCAACGTCGGCCTCCGCCACCCGCAGTTCTTCCGCTTGCGGCCCGGCCAGCAGCAGGTCAAGCTGGGACTGCGCCCGCCGCACCTCCGCCTCCGCCGCGGCGACGTCCGCCGCCCGCGGCGGCGCCTCCACGCCCGCCAGGTCCGCGCGCGCCCGGTCTAGCTGCGCGCGCGCGTTCGCGATGTCCGCCGGGTTCGGCCCGCGCTGCGCCGCCTCATACCGCGCCTTCGCCGCGTTGAACTCGTTCGTCCGCTGTTCAAGCGCCAGCGCTTGTGGGCTTGCGCCCGCGCCCGCCAGCTCGCCTACCTTGTCGAAATCGGCCTGCGCCAGGCGCACCTTCGCAGCCGCGTTGTCCATCTCCGCCTTGGCCGCCGCGATATCCGCCGCGTTCGCGGGCGTCTGCGCTTTGTCCAGCGCGGCCTGCGCCTGCGCAACGTTCGCCTGCGCCGCAGCCACCTGGGCAGCCGTCGGTCCCGCGGTTAGCCCATCCAGCTTGGCCTGCGCGATCTCCACCGCCGCCCGCGCGCCGACAATCTCCTGCGAGCGCGACCCCGCCGCCACCTGGTCGAGCCGCGCCTGCGCGCGCTGCGCGTCGGCCTGCGCCTGGAGCACGCTGGCCGTCTGCCGCGCGTTGCCCAGCCGCGCCAGCAACTGCCCCGGCTCCACCCGATCGCCCTCGGCCACCATCACCTCTTCGACAATACCCGTCGTCGAAAAGCTCAGATCCGCGCTCTGGATCGGCACGACGTGCCCGTCCGCGATCACGCGGTTGTCTGCCTTGACAGCCTGCATGGGGGTCGGTCCATCGCTCGGCCCGGTTTGCGGCGCCGCGGCCTGGCATCCCGCCAGCGCCACGAGCGCAAGAAACGCGATCACAGGGATTACGCGCCGGAGTAAGTTGCCGTGCGGCATTCGATAAGTCCTCGTTGGGTGAGTCCGATTCATTCGTATGCCAGAACCTCGCGCACGCTCAGCCGCGAGGCATTCCGGGCCGGCCATAGGCTCGCCACCGCGGAAAGCGCGATAACGGCGGCTAACCAGATCAACGCTCCCTGGAGCGAAAATTCATAACTCAGGGGCGTGCGCAGAAAACCAAGCCCGACCGCATTGCTGAGCACCCGGCTGATTGGCACGGCAATGAGCACGCCGATGAACCAGCTCAGCACTCCAATCAACGCTCCCTCGGCCACTACGATTCCCCGGACTGCCCTGCCCGTCGCGCCCACCGCGCGCATCACACCGATCTCGCGCGTCCGCTCCAGCACGTTGATGCTCATCGCGCCCGCCAGCCCCAGCGCGCCGACGACCGCCAGCAGCGCAGCCATCACGAGCAGAAACACCAGAATCACGTTAAATTGGCTGATCGTCACCGCGCGCAACTGGGCAATCGTCTGGGTCGACGAAACGCGAAGGCCCTCGCGTTCGAACTGCTGCTCCAACGCCCGCGCGATCTGCTGCTGCTCAGGCGCGGTCTGCGCGCCGGTCAGCACTTGCACGCTGCCCGCTCGGTCCACGTTGCGCGCGACGCGCGTGTAGTACGGGTAGTTGGCATACACGGTCGGCCCAGAAAGCACGCCGCGAATGATGCCCACGACCGTCCACTGCGTCGACCGGCCGTCCATCTGAAGGTCGATCTGCTGGCCGATCCGAACGTCCGGCTCCTGTTGCAGAAAATCGGTGTTGATGACGACCGCGTTTTCGTCATCCGGCAGCAGCCAGCGCCCCCGCCAGACGTCAGGCTGCAGGAGTTGAGTATCCGCGTGCGGTGCGATGAGGACGAATCCGTCGCTCTCAGTGCCGTCGGGCCGTTCCCGGCGCACGCTGTGATAGCCCCACGTTTCAGCAGCCACCACACCGGGCACGGAGAGCGCCTGTTGCTCGATATCGTCGACGCGGTACGGGCGATTGAAGACGACGCCCACGTCATATTGCCAGTACTTGAGCGCGTCGTCAAGTGTTTGGAGCAGCGACGTTCGCACGGAAAAAACCGCGATGAAAATCGCGCTCCCCAGCGACAGCGTCAGCAACGTCAGCGCGAGCCTGCGCTTGCGGCGGAACGTGTTCCGCACCGACAGCAGCAGCGGCCGCGAGATCCCGCGCAGGTTCGACAACAGCCGGTCGATTACCCCGCGGCCGAACTGACCCGCGCCCAGCCCGTACGACGTGATCGCCTCGCGCACCGTAATGCGGGTCCCCCCGCGAATCGGCCCGATCGCGGCCAGCAGCGGCACGATAACCGCGGCCCCCGCCTGCACCGCAAACACCCACGCCGGCGTCTGGAACGACCGGATGTCGAAATTGATCATCCCCGCGAGGAAGCGCGCGATGGCCCGGCTCGCCAGTTGCCCCAGCGGCACGGCAATCGCCAGCGCCACCAGCCCGAGGAACAGCACCATCACCAGGTACATCCCCGCGATCTGGCCCGACCGCGCGCCCACCGCCTTCATCACGCCGATCTGCCGCACCTGCTGCGCCAGCAGCGCCGAAATCGTGTTCACCACGAGGAAGCCGCTCAGGATCATCGTCAGCAGGCCGAGGAACGTGAGGATCGCCACCATCGGCGTGATGAACCGCTCGAACGGGTGCTTGCCGGGGTTGGGCACCTCCGAAAAGTACACCGCGCGCCCGCTCTTCTCCACCTTGTACCGCACGTCGCGCGCCACTTCGAGCGCGTGCGCCCGGTTCAGCGCGTCGTGCTTCACGGTGAACAGCAGTTCGTTGTAACTCTGCGGCGCGCCCAGCCACTCCAAGGTGTCGAAGCCGACGTACCCGTAGGCCCGGTTGACGAACGTCGCGGACGGCCGCGTAGTGTCGTGCACCGTGCCGGTCACCGGCAGCTCGCGCTCCGTCTCGTTCGGCATCCGGATCGTGATCGTGTCGCCGATTTGCGCGCCGGTCAGCGGCAGCGCCGCGCGCTCGATCAGGATTTCCCGCTCGCCGGGCGGGAAAGCTCCCTGCTCCGGCGAAATCTTGTTGATCTTGATCCCCTCGTAATCGGGGATCGCAAACAGGTCGATGTCGCGCCACTGGACGTCGCCGTTCGGCAGGGTGACCTTGATGCGCGCCGTGAGCGTGCGCCGCCCTTCCACCTCGCCCACGCCCGACAGGTTCTTCAGCACCTGCACGAGCTCGTCGTCGAACGGGTCGGTGAACAGCCGCGCGCTCATCGGCGACGCAGCGTTGTACCCCGCGGGCAGGTCGCGTGCGATGATGACATACGTCGTGCCGATGATGCCGAGCGCCGTAACGCCGACGAGGATCGAGAGGATGACGAGGAACGTCCGCGCGCGGTGCCCCCACAGGTCGCGCAGCACCTTCCGCCAGCGCGGGCTGATCACGCGCGGACCTCGGCGGCCTGCGCAGCAGCGGTAGCCCAGGGCGCGGCCGCCTCCGGCTCCACGAACTGCCCGTCCGCGATGCGCAGCACCCGCCCCGCGCGCTGCGCCAGCTCCAT
>JALOOB010000070.1 GCA_025454635.1 Anaerolineae bacterium | reverse complement strand
ACTTCCTCGTCGCGGCCGATGACCGGGTCGAGCTTGCCCTGCCGCGCGGCCTGTGTCAGGTCGCGGCCGTACTTCTCAAGCGCTTGATATGTCGCCTCAGGGTTCTGGCTGGTGACGCGCTGGTTGCCGCGGATCGCGGTGAGCGCGGCGAGCAGCTTGTCTCTGGTGATGCCCATGCGGCCAAAGAGGCGCGTCACGTTCGCCCCCGCGTCACTCCCACTGCCGTGGCCAACCAGCGCGAGCAGCAGGTGTTCGGTGCTGACGTAGTCGTCCTTCATGCGGTTGGCTTCGGCGTAGGCTTCCTGCAGTACGCGCGACGTCGCGCCGGCAAGGCCGGGCTGCGCGTTGCTGCCGTACGCCTTCGGACGCCGCGAGAGGTCGCCCTCCAACTGCCCTGTCACGGTCGCCGGGTCCGCGCCCACCTGGCGCAACACCTCTCCCGCGACGCCGTCCTCCTGCTGCAGGAGGGCCAGCAGCAGATGCTCGGGTTCTATTTGCGAATGGTTATAGTTGCTTGCCAGTTCCTGGGAGGCCATGATGGCTTCCTGGGCGCGCTGGGTATATCGGTTCAAATTCATGCTCGTCCCTCCGCCTTCTTCTCGGTTACTCGCTCCATTGTAGGCGCGGCGCGTTAGAGGGGTGTTGGCGCGGTGTTAACGGAGTGTGTGAGGGCCGGCGGGTAGCTCTGAACTCTACGGGGGGGTGAAAATGCGTCTGCCGCAGAGGTCGCGGAGATGTTAGAAACTGTTTGAGAAGGCGCCGGTCTGTTCTGCCGCCCAGCGACCAATCGCCGGACGATCCCCGCAGGCGAGCCATCTTTTCAAACAGCCTCCAAGGATTTCGGTCCGCCAACGGCCACGAGTTGCTTACAGCTTCAGCACTAACCCCAGTTCCTCATCGTACCACTTCCCGTTGGGCGTGAAGCCCAATCTCCGGTAGAAGCGCTCGGGGCCGTCCTCGCCCGGCACGCAACTGGTGATGAACTCGGACGCGCCCTGCTCCCGCACCGTATCGAAGACCTGCTCCAGTGCGCGGCGCCCGAAGCCCATCTTCTGATACGGCCCGGCGACCATCAGCCGCCAGAGGAACCACACGGTTGGCTCGCCCGGTTGCTCGTCGTCCGGGCCAATGTAGAGCATGAGGAAGCCGACCGGCGTTTCGTCCGCGTAGATGGCGCGGAACCAGGCGTGCTTGGAGAAGTGCGCTTCAGCAATGGACACCGCATTGTCCGCAACGTGCGTGCGCTGAGTCTCGGTGAGCGTCTTGCTCAGGTCGCAGATGGTCCGCACGGTGTCCTCGGTGACTTCGCGCAGCGTAACGGCAGAATCGCGGGTGACGGGGGGAGCCTCGGCGGTCATTATTCCTCCGGTGAAGTGGCGAGCGCGGCAAGCGCGCGTTCGGTAAGGATGTAGGTGGCGGCAGGGAACTTGAGATTGCTCTGGATCAGGTCGAGAACGCGTAATGATTCGACCAGTTCGGCGGAGACGGGCCATTGCTCGCCGGAGAGGGGGTGCAGCAGGTGAGTCTTGTGGCCGTCGAGGTCGCGGTGGACCTTGAGCGTGGCGCCTTCGAGCATCGCGCGGAGGAGATCGCGCTGAGCCTGGGTGATGCTAATGGGACGCAGATGACGCTGATTAGGCATGCTTAACCCGATAATTAACGCCCGAAAACAGGGCTTATCTTCGCCTATTGCGCCCTTCTCCTACCCCAAATCTTTGGCGTATTGCTGCAACTGGCGCTGGTTGATCTTCTGCCACTCGTCGGGCAGGATATCGGCCATTTCCTCTTCGCTCAGGCGGATGCGCAGGATGTTCAGCGCGTCCTCCGGCGACGCGCCGTAGGCGAGCTTCTTCTTGCCGTTCCTCAGGCCGAACAGGTACATATAGTGCGGATTAGAAAAGCTGCTCATGAAGGTAAACCTTTAACACAAAGACACAATGGCACAGTGACACAAGGTTCTTTGTGTCTTTATGCCATTGTGTTTCTCATGCTTTGGTCAGCGCGCGGGCGTAGAGCCCGGAGTAGCCGCGGGAACGCTCCTCGGGCGACAACTCCTTGTTGACCTCGTCCTCATACTTGCCGGCGAGCAACTCGCGGTAGAATTTGTAGTCCACGCCGATCACCTTCTCGTCGTCCGGGAAGCGGTGGTAGTTGTCCTTCGACATCTTGCTCTTGCCTTCCGCGATCAGCTGGAAGCCGAGCGCAGAGCCGGGATAGGGCGCGTAGACCATGCGCATCGTCTTGAACGCGTCCTCGGGGAGCTCGCCGGGGATGCCGAGCATGATATTCGACCAGAACTTCGGCGGCTGCTTGCCTTGCGCCTGGAGCTCGTCGCCGAGCTGGTTGACGAGGTCGATGGCAAAGTTGTTGTCTTCCTCGGTGCACTCCTTGTTCAGCAAGCGCAAGATGCGGTCGCTGCCCGACTCGAAGCCGATGGAGATCAGGTTCCAGTTCGTCTCTCTGACGAGCGCTTCGAACAACGGTGTCCGCGCGGCCGGCAGCCCAGTACGTCCAGCGCTTATTCGCCTTGCGCGGGTACTTCTCGATCCATTCCTTAAGCCAGCTTGGATTCTGGAAGAACATCGAGTCGTGGATGACGAAGGAGCCGACGCCCCAGTGGTTGTCAAGGTAGTTCAGCTCGTCGATGACCTGGTCGACCGGCTTGCGCCCCATGTTGGGCACGTAGGAGCTTTCGTTGCAGAAGACGCACTGCCACGGACAGACGCGGCTGGTCAAGATCGTGGCAACCGGGCCCGGACCCCAACCGCATTCGGGTTCCAGCGGCCAGTTGAAGTGCCGCGCCAGCTTTGGGCTGGCGGGCTTCGGCCATAGGGTCCGATCCATCATCGGCCATTCTCCCATGGTGGGCGCGGAGTGGCCGGTAAAGAGGCGCGGAAACGCAGTCGGGTCTTTGACGAGGTCGACGATGACCTGCTCTCCTGCGCCCTGACAGATGCGGTCGAACTCGGGGACGGCGAGCATTTCGTCCGCCGCGACTGTGGCGTGCATCCCCCCGGCGAGGACCATCCCGTTTGGGTTGACCTGCTTGAACACCTGCGCCGCTTTGCGTCCGGAGGGGTAGGTGTAGCTGCGCACATTCATCAGGGCCATATCGTAGCCCTGCAGCTGCTGCGCGAGCTGTTCCCAATTCGTCACCGCGCGCGTGGAGAGAACGTCAGTCTGGATGCCGTTCTGATGGAGGATGGTGCGCAGGAGGCCGAGGCCATGATCCTGCCATTGCTCGTGCGGGCCCTCCGGATGGACAAGATCGCCCAGGTCACCGAGGTCAATCCACACGATATTCGCTTTGCGCTTGGCCCACGGCCAGGAATTCGCCATGCTAAAGTCCTGAGGATTTTTGTATTGAGTATGAGAGATATTATAGCCTAATCGGTCGCTTGCGCCAACTGAGCCTCCTGGACATGCGCCAGGTAGCTCTGCGCGACCTGCGGCGCGGGGCCTAGCTCGACCAGACGCCCGGCATCGAGCCAGAGGGCAAGGTCGCATAGGCGCTCGACCAGCCCGATCTGATGCGTAACGAGCAGAATGCTGGAGCCGCGCGCTTTGAAATCGCGGATGCGGGCGAGACACTTCTCCTGAAACGCGGCATCGCCAACGGCCAGCACCTCGTCCACAAGCAGGATATCGGGTCGGACCGCGGTCGCGACCGCGAACGCGAGGCGCATCCACATGCCGGAGCTGTATGTGCGGAGGGGGCTATCGATGAAGTCGCGGAGCCCTGCGAAATCGACGATGTCATCGAGGCGCGCATTGATCTCGCGGCGGGTCAGCCCGCCGATCACGCCGTTGGTGCGCACGTTCTCGCGGCCTGTCAGATCGGGGTGAAAGCCGACGCCGAGGTCGATCATTGCGCCAAGGCGGCCGTCGGTGCGAATGCTGCCGCTATCGGGGCGACCCACGCCACCGACCAGGCGCAACAGGGTCGATTTGCCGGCGCCATTAGCGCCAACAATGCCGGCCATCGCGCCGCAGGGCACGTCGAAGCTGATTTCGGAGAGCGCAAGAATGGTTTCTTTGGGCCGCAGTCCGCCAAATCCACGCGCGACCGCTTCCTGCAAGGTGTAGGGGCGGTGGCGCGAATGACGCCGGTATCGTTTGGTGACATGGCTGACCTGAACCGGATGGACCATTCTACAACTCCTCCGCAAAGCGATAGCTGGCCCGGTGGAAGACAGGCAGGCCGAGCGCGATCATGAGTAGCGCGCCCGCGAGCAAGATGATCAACGGAAGGGCGGGGGGAAGCTGCCCCTCCAGCAGCACGGAGCGGTATGCGTCGATGAGCACCGCAACAGGGTTCAGACGGTAGAGGAGCTGGAAGCGTTCGGGAACAATGCTGGAGTCGTAGAAGACGGGCGACAGGTAGAAGCCAAGCAAGAGCGCGACGCCCAGGAGATATTGGACGTCGCGAAAGAAGACGTGCGCTGCGGCAAGGAGATAGACCAGGCTCAGGATGAAGGCGAACTGGGCGAGCATCAGCAACGGCAGCGCCAGCCAGCTCCAGTACGGCCCAATGCCGGCGAGCGCGAGAAAGGCGCCGAGAACGGGCAGGGCCAGCAGAAAATGCACCCAGTGGGAAGCCACGCTCACGAGGGGCAGGAGGAGGATCGGGAACCGAGGATAGCGCACGAGCTCAACACTGTCGACAACTACGCCGGCGCCGCCATGGAGCGCGCCGCTGAACCAGTTCCACACGAGCAGCCCGGTGAACAAGAAAACCGGGTAGTTCTCGATATCGAGGGGCAACACCCAATGGAAGACAAACGCGAACACGAGGAATTGGAGGAGTGGGTTGAGCAGCGACCAGGCCAGCCCCAGGACCGAGCGCTTGTAGCGCAACTTGAGATCGCGCATGACTAATTCGCGTATCAGATCCGCGAGGTAGAGCACCCGGCGGCCGAGGGACGCGCGGGAGCCAGCGTAAGTACCGGCTGCTACACGCGCCATTGCGGTTCGGTCCACCTTTGCATAAGCTGGTCGGCAAGTTCGGCCAAAGAGTTTTCGAGCAGGGACACGCCGGTAGGGCGGGTGTCGGCAAGCGCGGCGAGAAGCGGCGCGCGAAAGACATCTGACAGGAGGGGCGCAAGATGGCGTCCGGCCAGACGTTCGGTTCCCGGCAAGGCGGGGATACGGCCGATCAGGCGATCGCCGTAGTAAAGGACCGCCGCTGCGGGTCGCTCCGCGTCGAGGCATTTTGCGGCGGCAGCAACGCCGTCCTCGAGCTGGACCCCCAACGCAGCCACGGTGCCTGTGCCGCCATGTGGCGCCTTCAGAAACTCATCCAACTTCTTAAGTGAGCCAAGTTCGGTCGCCACGCCCCGCCAGTACCAGTAGATGTTGAGGCCGGTCAACACACGCAGCCAGGTGGCGTACCGGCGGGCGTATTCCAGGGGCCGGAGGGCGCTCTCGCAAATGGCGGCGAACCGGTCACCCAGTGCTGGAAAGCTGAAGGCCAGGCGCATTAGAATGCGGCTCGGGAGCGCCAAGTAGCGGCGCAGCCAATTCATGGGCACGACGGGCCTTAGATCGGGGTGGAGCCGGCCGAGCATGACATCATCTCGGCCCTCGGCGAGCTTACCCATAACAGTGCGGTGCAGGCTGGACCGCTCATGGTGGATGCAGGCCGCGGCTTCGACAAGGCGGAACTCTGCGCCTGCAGCCAACAGACGATAGCCCAGCTCGTAGTCATGGTGACGAAGCAGGGTCACGTCGAACCCGCCGACTTCACGGAACAGGCGCCGCGGCACAGAGAAGTTGCCGCTCAGAAGATCTTTATAGGCAAACCTGTGACCATCGGCGCGCATCTGCCGAAACATCTCCGCCCACCAACCCCGCAGTTGATCGGCGAAATATGATACCTCGCCCTGCATGTCGGCTTCAAAGTAGCCGAGCGCGACCCGACGTTGGCTGCCGTTATGGGCGCGCGCGTGTTCGATCAGAAACGAGGCTGCGCACTCCATATCGTCATCTATGAAGACCAGGATTTCGCCCGCCGCCTGCGCTGCCCCGCGGTTGCGCGCGGCGGCTGACCCCTGGTTGGTCTGTTCAATCACCGAGAGACGAAAGGGCGGACGCAGTTGAGCGAGCATGGCGGCGGAGTCGTCCGCGCCGCCATCGAGCACGACGATGACCTCTAGTTGCGCCGCGGGAAAGCCCTGGTCGTACAGGCTGAGGACCGCGCGGCGTACGCTGTCGCAGCGGTTGTAGCTGGGAATGATGACGCTAAGGGTAGGCAGGATAGCGCCGGAAGGGTGGAGTGCGGGTGGGAGCGGTCTCATCCTCCTGGACCTTCCGCCAGCCTGCGGGTCTCGGCCGCATAGGCAGCCGGGCCGGCCAAACAGCCGCGGAGCTCGGCCAGAACCACTGATGAAGGCCCACTGCCCGGCCTCTTGAGCAGGGAGCGCACCAACCGGGGCAGTTGGTCGGCCAGAAGCCAACGCAGCGACGTCGAGAAGACTGCGATGTCATGCTCTCTGCGCCACATGGCAGCAAAAGCGGCATATACCCCGGCGCCGTATCCGTAAGCCTGCGATATCAGCTCCTCCGGCGCGCGTCGGTGGCGGTGCCAGTTGAGCGCGGCTGGATCATAAATGATGCGGTAGCCGCGCGAAAGGATTCGGGCGAACATGTCATTGTCTCCACCCGACCTCGTCAGGGCGCCCGCGTCAAGGGCCTCGTCAAACGGCCCGATCTTCGCCAAGACATCTCTGCGCAGCGCCATGTTGACCCCCGCGCCGGCGCGGCCAGCGCAGACCGGCGGGAGTGACCAACGATCGTGCACCTTGCGGTGGAAGCCGCGAGCAAACGGGTAAATCTGCTCGAACGTTTCCTGGCTGTTCGTTTCTAGCTCCAGGGGCATGGTCAGGCCCGTGACGCACATGATCTCCGAGTCGTCGAAGTTGCGGAGCAGCGCGCTCAACCAACCCGGGTCGGCTATGGCATCGTCGTCGATGAAGGCAACTACTTCGGTCGAGGCTTCACGCAGGGCCCGGTTGCGCGCGCGATCCAGGCCCGGCTGCTCCTCTCGAACGTAACGGGCGCCGGGAAACCGGGCGACGACGTCGGGAGTAGCGGCGCCGCGCGAGGCGCTATCCACCACCATCACTTGCTGACCGCCCTGTCGCAATCGCGTCACGCTCTCGAGGCAGCGCGCCAGGTCATCCGGCCGATCCCGAGTGCAGACGGCAACGGTTGCGGATGGAAGGGATTGCGGCTTCGGGCGGCCGTCGTGCCCGATCCAATCCGTCAGCCAGGCGTCCGCCAGCATTGGCCCGAACTCACGACAAATAGCCTCCACCACCTTCTCGCGTGGCAGGCCCGCGCCGTTCAACGGGAGGTGGAACTTGCCGACGGGGACCCCTTTAAAGCGCACCAGCACCAACGCGCGACGGTAACCTGCCGGGTACTCAACGCATGCCGGCAGCGCATCGAAATCGAGATCGAGGACTTTAGTCGGCACTCTCGGCTGCCTCGTTTACGACCGCTGGAATACTTCGAGTCGAACCGCCGCGGCTGGACCGGAACTTATAGTGCGCGAGAAACGGGACCTGAGCGAGGGCCATGAGCAGGGCGAATACAGCGACCGGCACAGCAACCGGTGCGCTGACAAAAAGACCATAGATGCTCCCTGCCACCAGCAGAAGAATGCTTGAGATCTGTGGAGCCAACCACCACGGATTCACTCTGCCGGTGGGCGTCTTGGGTGTCGGCTGGAATCCGATGGGAATGCGCAACAGGGATACGATCCAGGCGAGGGTGTAGATTGGCCAAGTGCCGAACACGAGCACAGTTGGGCGCGAGAGGACCAGGGCCGGCGCGCCTTCTGGCCGGAAATTCGTCAAGGCGACCTGTCGGATGAGCATAGCGACGGCTCCGAGCGGAGCCAGGCGCACCAGGTAATCGTTGAAGGCCTGAAAGATGGTCGGACTGCCTGAGAAGAGCACAAGCGCGGTCGCCAGGAGATGGGCGAACACGACCGGCCCAATCCAATAATAGGTCATACGCACAAGGTAGGAGACGCGCTGACCGTTGGCCAGCCGGGTCCAGTACAGCGGCAGCCGGGTCAGCAACAACTCAAAGACGCCGCGCGACCACTTGAACTGTTGAATGGACCAGCTGTGGAGGTCTTCGGGCGCGAGCCCCGGCGCAAGAGGCCGAGGGACGTATACCGATTGCCAGCCCGCGCCGTGGAGCGCGATGGACGTGGCGAGATCTTCGGCCAAGCCGGCTTGATAGCCTCCAATGGACTCAAGCGCGGCGCGGCGGATGAGCGCGTTGCTGCCCGTGAGCGTGACTCCGCGCAGCCGCGCGGCGCCGCGGCAGGTGGGGTTGTAGTAGTCGAGGCTGCTCTCTGTCGCGGCGCGCGCGATCCAGCTTCGATGACCGTTGCTGAAGGTCAGCATCACCTGAACGAAGCCGATACGGGAATTATGGAAGAAGCTGATTGACTCTTGCAGGAATTCTCGGGTGGGTGCGTGGTCGATATCGAAGATGACGATGATTTCGCCGTCGGTCCTTGCCAGAGCGGCGTTGACGTTCCCTGCCTTTGCGTCGTTGCGGTCATCACGCGCCAAATAGCCGACCCTGCTTTCCGTCGCCAGCCGAGCGAATCGATGGTCAGGGCTGTCGTCGAGGAGCCAGGTTCGATGTTCGCCGTTCATGTCCCGCGCTGCCCGCAGTGTGTCACGCACCATAATCGGGTCTTCGCAATAAGCGGTTACATAAACATCGACGGTGAAGGGGTAGTCGAGCTCAGGCAGCGAGTGGTAAGGCATTGCTTTGAGATAGAGCAACCAGTTACCCAGGAGTTGTGGCAGTGCGCACATCGCTGCGGCCACCAAGAAAAGCAAGAGCCAGGGTTGGCCGAGCTGCCACTCGCCAAACCACCAAGAGAAGTAGTTGAGTAGGGCGAGGCAGCCCAGACCGACCAGCAGCACCAGGAGGCCGCGTCTCTGCCAGGAGATGCGTTCAGACACCTCAGTCTCCTCCACTCGACGCCGATCGCAGCCGAGCTCCGCCGATCATAGCTGCTACTCCGTGGGTTCAGAAGTGGCCAGATGCACGCGCATGGGAAACACCCGGCCTGGCGCATGGACATCAAAGACCGCCATGAGGCGACCATTTTCTTGGGCCCATACCATGACGTCGGAGTGAGATTTCCATGCGCCTTCCTCTTCGACCAGCCAAACACGAGTTGACAGCGGCGCGCTCCAATCAACCGCTTCCAGGGGGAGCGCAGGCCGGTCGAGATAGTGCTCCGCGAGATCGACATCGTTGGCAACGACCACATCGGTGGGCAGAGAGTTGTCGCGGATGTAGTGGAGCGCCGATCGCCAATCTTGGCGATTGCCGTTCCAATCGACGAAGTAGAGCCCGATGTCAACGAGACATACGGCTATCACGGTGGCCAGCACGCCTCCGGCCAGAAGCTTCCCGCTGTTCCCTACCTGGTCGAATAAGTCCTGGATGGCCCACGCGGCAAGGACGAGCCAGCCGGTTAACGCGAGAAAGACGTAACGATTGGCGGCATAGTGGACGAGCGAAATGACCATGATGAGGAGCAACGGCACAAAAGCGAGCAACGAGAAAAAGAGTCCCGGTCGGCGTTTCAGAAGGATGAGGCGCGCGCCTCCGAAGACGGCAAGGCAGGTGATGGGCACGGTCTGATATAGCACGACGCCCGCCAGGATGCGCTGGGGGGCGTTGGTGGGGGGGCCGAAATTGCGCATCCATTGGTCGAAGGTCAGGACGTAGGGCAGCGCAAAGAGCGCTGCGCTGAATAGCACCGGCCCGAAGAAGAGCAGCAAGCGGCTCGCTCGCATGCCGAGTGGCTTCTCGAATCGCAAAAGCGACAGCAGTAGCGGATAGAGCGCAAACACGGGGATCAGGAAGAAAGCAACCAGGCGTTCACGCGCTGCCAGCCCCAGGAACAGGAGCGCAAGGAGCAGGAAGCCCGGCCGGTCCTCCTCGAGCCCCCGGTAATAGAAGATTGCAGACATCGCGGAGAACAGCAGCAGCAGCGTGTAGAATCGAGCGTTCTGTGACCAGTAGAGATGCCATGGCGAGATCGCCAGCAGAAGGGCAGCGAGGAGGGGCGTCCACTTTGGCGCGACCGGCTTGAGGAGAAAGTAAAGGGCAAGCACGGTCAGAACCCCGATGAGGGCCGGGACGATGCGGGCGACCCACTCGGTCGGCCCAAATAGCCTGACGGTGAACTGGATAAGGTCAGAAGCCAGCGACCGGCGCAGGAAGGAGTAGTTAAACCCGTCCTCGAAACCCGTCACCGTGAAGAACTCGTCGCCCCAGAAGCTCCAGTCGCCGAGGCGAAAGAGACGTAGCGCCAGCGCAAGGAGCGTGACGACAATCGGCAACGAGTACTCGGCCCACAACGCTGTCCGGTCGGTGCGTTGGCGCGCGACGGCGCCCTGGACAAACGCCCTAGCCACTCGGCTTACCTCTTCCTGAACAGAGCAAGCCCCTTGCGCGACTTCCGCCACGGCCCCGCCGGTCCAGGTAGTTAGGAAAGCCGCCTAAGATAACACATTATACCTTGGCGGCAAGCATTGCGCAATCGCCATTTTGCGAGAATTAACTCTGTTCGGGGGAGGAACAAACGCGCCCGTGCCTGATCGCTTTGCGCGTTCTGTCACCCTGCGCTATGATTCACGCACTACCCACGAGGAGCCGCCCATGGCCAAGCCCGCTCAGCCCGCCCCGAAATCCGCCACGAAACCCGCGCCGCCGTCGAACAAGGTGTCGCCTACGCAAGCGCCAAAGAGCGCTCCGCCTGCCGATAGGCTGCCTAGCGGCGAGCAAAAGGGGTTTATCGTGATGGTGAACCCGAAAGAGGGGTATGGCTTCATCCGGCCCGAGGCGAACCGCAACGTCGAAGGGAAGGACGTGCACTTCTCCCTGCGGCAGGTCGATGGCCACAAGAATGTGCGGCAGGGCCAAGCCGTGAGCTACTACCTGACCCGCTCGGATAAGGGCGTGACCGCGATCAAGGTGCGGCCCGGCTCGGCCTTGAGCATCCCCTATCTGAAGTTCCTGCTTATCGGCGTCGTTTCGGCCCTGGCTTTGCTTGCCGGCCTCGTGATCGTGCTGGATCAGCCCGCTTCGTTGCCGTTGTGGCTCGCGCTGTGGGTGGCCGCGTTCAGCATCGCCACTTACGGCGTGTATGCGTATGACAAGGGGCAGGCCCAATCGAGCGGGCTGCGTGTGCCTGAGGCGGTGCTGCACCTGATGGGCGCGCTCGGTGGGACGCCCGGCGCCTTCATCGCGATGCGGACGCTGCACCATAAGACGAAGAAGCAGCAGTTCCAGGTGATCTTCTGGCTGATCGTCGCGGCGCAGGCCGCGCTCTTGATCTGGTGGTTCTTGTTAAGATGAGTGCGACGCTACCACAAAGAACCTAAGAAAATAAGTCTCACAAAGTCTCCTATGAACTTAGTGAGACTCATTTTCTTTGATCCTTGGTGGTGAAAAGGGTCGATTATTGTTAAGCCGCGGAGTGCGCCGCGGCTTTTCTTTTGTACACGCCCTTCCAGCCGTTGATGCGAATCTTCAGCACGTCGCGGAACATCCGCCACGTGTCGTGCAGCGGATTTACGCGGCTGTCAGGATCGTGATACCACTCGATGGGCACGTCCACCACCTTGTAGCCCCGCTGGAGCGCGATGAACAGAGCTTCGACGTCGAACGCCCAACCGTCCATCGTTCCGTCAGCAAAGATCTCGCGCGCCACCTCGCTGCGGAAGCTCTTAAATCCGCACTGCGTGTCCTGGAAACGCGGGATCGCGATGACCCGAACGATCAGGTTGAAGACGCGGCCCATGACGTGACGGAAGTGCGGCTCGTTGTAGCGATGCGCGCCGGGTCCCTCGCGGGAAGCAATCGCCACATCGTAACCGTCAAGCCGCGGGGGCAGGAATTTGCTGACTTCCTCAATGGGCATCGACAGATCCGAGTCAGCCATAAAGAGGTAACGGCCCCTGCCCGCCATCATGCCCGCGCGCACCGCGGCGCCTTTGCCCTTCGCGCTCCGCATCACCTGGATGCGAGAATCGCGGGACGCGTACTCCTGCGCCAGCTCGAACGTCCGGTCGCGGCTGCCGTTCTCGACGACAAGCACATCGATCAACTCCGGCTGCCGGTCCATGAAGGCGATGATGCTGTCGAGGGACTTCGGCAGCCGATGCTCCTCGTTGTACGCCGGAATGACAATGGTCAGAAGGGGTTGCTGGTCCATACGTTACTCGCACTACCATACAGGGCGGCCATGGTCGCCCTTACCAACGTCTCAGGCCTCATGCTTACCAGCGCAATGAGGGCCTCATGCTTACCACCGCATGAGGTTGAACAGCGCCAGCCCTGCGATGCCCTGCACCGCCAACGCGCCGAACCACAGGAGGTACGCGCCGCCGCGCTGAACATGGCGATAGAGCCATACACCCATCCCGGTGTTCAGCACCCAGACCACCAGGCCGATGACCGGCAGCATGAACAGCTCGGACTTGGGCGCAATACGATCGGGCAACCCAGCAACGTCAAAGTGCATGGGCAGGTCGGATGAGAGGCCGGGATAGCGGAACGCAAGCGCCGCGAACATGATCAGCACGCCGAGCAACCCGGCGGCCATCAGGAAGAGCGCGGCGCGGTCCCGCCAGAGCGGCCATGTCCACACCGGCGGCCGCTTTAACTCGGCTTCGAGAATCCGGTTCTGCCCAAGCGCGAAGCGATCTTGCAGGGATGCAAGAAAACGCTGCGGGTCGGCGGGCGAGAGGCTGTAATTCTCGCCGGGAGTAACCAACACGATTTGTTCAGACAGCGGTCGGGTTCCGTAGGCATTAACGGTGCCGAACGGCTCGGTAAACAGGCGCCGCCGGTCTGGCACGGGCCAGTGCCACGGCGCCGGACCTTCAAGGGGGACCGCCTGCGGACTAACTACGATGCGTTCGATCTGGCCCATCGGCACGATTTGCCGGGTCACGCCCCACACGATGGTGATCGCATTGCGATCCACCCAGTATTCCAGCGTGAAAGCGCCCAGCGTGCGGTAGCCCAGATACACGATGCCGAGCACCGTCGCCAACATGATCAGCGCCAGAACGAAGCTGACCCCATCCACCGGGCGGTCAAGAATGGCGCGCAACAGCACCACGTCGAGTCCGATCAGGGCGAGCATGGCGAGCGGGCCGTACCAGCGGCCGGGATAGGGGCAGGGCTTGAATGTCACGCAGGGAGTTCCTTGGCAGGAGCCTATCCTCCAGGATAGGAGCCTATTGTAACGGCCATTCGGCGATCCGCGCTAATTGACCCCGGTCAGTCATGTCCAGGTTGAGCGGCGTGATCGAAATGTTTCCGCAGGCCAGCGCGCCGACATCAGTGCCTTCTTCAGGTTCGCCCGTGGGTGGCTCGCCGCCGATCCAATAGTAGGGCCTCCCGCGCGGGTCTGCGCGCTCCACGATCACGTCGTGATAGTGGCGGATGCCCAGACGTGTGACCCGCACCCCGGCAATTTGCTCCGCGGGCAGGGCCGGGAAGTTGACGTTCAGCAATCCGTAACGGGGCAGCCCGCGCTCGAGCGTCTGCGCAGCCAGCCGCGCCACAAACTCGGCCGCGTGTTCCAGGTCCCCGACCCGCCTGCCCGTTTCGTCGAACTCCATTGACGCGGCGATCGCCGGCCGGCCGATCACGGCGGCTTCCATCGCGGCCGCGACCGTGCCGGAGTAGGTGACGTCGTGGCCGAGGTTCGCGCCGGTGTTGATGCCCGAAACGACCAGGTCGACGGGCGGCTCCCGCACCAGGCCGAGCAGCGCCAGCCCAACGCAGTCGGACGGCGTACCGGTGGTGATGAAGAGTGGGATGTCGCCGGCCAGCGTCCCGCGCGCAACGCGCAGCGGCTTGTGCATCGTCTTGGTGTGACCCGCGGCCGACCAGTTGTGATCGGGCGCAAAGACAGTCACATTCCCGACCGGTTGCAGCGCCCGCGCCAGGATGGCCAGCGCGGGCGCCTGGTGGCCGTCGTCGTTCGTAAGGAGGATGTGAGGCATAACCGCGCCGCGCCTACGGCTTTGCCTCCTCCTTGTCCTTGTGCTTCACGAAGATCCGCACCGGCGCGCTCTTGACCATGTTGCCGGCCTTGTCATACGCGTTCACCCAGATGGTGTGAATCTCGTGCAGCTTGCCATCCATCACGGTCGCGCCCGCGCCACCGCCCGTCATTATAACGACGCGTTGGCCGGTGCTGCCGTCGGCCTTCTTGTACCGCTCCGTCTTGGTCTCGCGCTCGATGACCTGCTCGGTGGTGACGGTGCCGTCCGGGTTGGTGATGACGCGTGTTGCGTAGACAGTCGGTCCGCTCTTGGGCAGCGTGTTGCGTAGACAGTCGGTCCGCTCTTGGGCACTACGTCGGTCATCTTAATAGTCCAGCGCACGCTGTACGGCGCGACGGTGGCATCGCCCAGCTTGTTGCCGTCCATGTAGAACTCGACGCGGTCCATTTCCCAGTCGTCCTGCGCCTCGGCAGTGATGGAAACCAACTCGTCGGTTTCCATCACGTAGATTTGATCAGGCGTCGGGTGGATGATCTGCACTGCGGGCGCGTTATTGTCGACGACGACGGGCATTTCGTAGGTCAGGACGTTGCCGCTGTTTTCCATGACGAGCAGGCGCAAATTGTACATGCCGTCGAAGCCGGTCGTGTCCCAGAATTCGAGCGGGCCATTGCTGATCTGCTCGCCGTGTTCGCTGCCGATGGGGACCCACTGGCCGCCCTGTCCGACCTCCAGCCGGTATGCGCGGAAGTCCGCGGAGCGCGCATTGCCGGTGATCTGGACGCCGCCCTTGACGCGCGCGCCGATGGTCGGCACGCCGATCTGGACGTCGCCGGCCAGCTCGCCGCCGCCGCACGGCCCGTCCACCTCGACGGGGGGCTGCGGGATGCCCTGCTCGCGGACCCAGTCCGCTGCGTTGGAACCGAGCACCTGATACGTCACGCGCTGAATCTGGTCGGGCGGCGTGCACGCGGACGCGCGCTTGCCGTTCGAGCCGTTAATCTCGAATGCCTGATAGACGTTGTCCTGCTGCTTCGGCTCTTTGCCGCGAATGAACAGGTCG
>JALOOB010000339.1 GCA_025454635.1 Anaerolineae bacterium | reverse complement strand
GTCCGCGCCATCGACGAGAAGCCGGTGGCCACGTCCGTCGTATCGTACAAGCGATATGCGTGCTTCTGGCCGCCGGCCTCCACGGTCACTTCCATAATCGTGAACTCCGGCTCGCCCTGCTCCAGCTTCCACTGTTGGAAGAGCAGCGCGGCCGTCACGTCGATCGGCCGCACCGAGGCGCCGTCCACCGTGATCGGCTCCGCGCTGAGGAACCCGCTCTCGCGCAGCGCGCGCACCATGTCGATGTGCCCCGGGTAGCGCAGCGTCTTCTCGACCATCGTCGGCGTCTGCCCCATCGTGAGGAGCAGTGAGCGCAGGCCGTCCGTATTGAACGCTTCGAGCGTGCCCACCGGGTCGAGGTCGACCAGCTCCGGCTCCGACAGCGCGGGCCGCGTCACCACCCTCCCATCCACGACGAGCCGCGCGGGCCGGGTGTACTCTTCGAGCACGTCGATCGGGGAGAACGGCGCCTTGTACTGCCACGGCCAGGTGCGCTTGACGGGCAGCCCGCCCACGAGGCAGCGATACGACGACACCGGGCCCCGCGCGGCATGATAACCGAGCATCATGTTGCTGAGCCCCGGCGCCACGCCGCAATCCACCACCGCCGTGACCCCGCGCTCCTTCGCCAGCGCGTCCAGCCCGAACGGGTCCTCGGGGAAGAACGAAATATCGACCACCGGCGCGCCCGCGCAGATGACCGTTTCCAGGGTGCGGTAGCCCATGAATCCAGGCGCCGCGCCCACCACCAGGTCCGCGCCCGCAATCGCTTCAGTCACGACCGCCGCATCGCCCAGGTCGCCCACCTGCGTGCGCACCGGATACCGCTCCGCCAGCCACGCCAGCCGCGCCGCGTCCCGATCGACCGAAACCACCTCGCAAACAGAAGAAAGGTCGGCCGCCATCGCCGCGCCGACCATTCCCGCTCCCAGGACCACAACTCGCTTCATGCTGACTCCTCAACAGGACGCAGATGACGCAGATGGGGTGGATTTTCAGGATTCTTATAAAGGGAATCTTGAGAATCCTTCCCAATCTGCGTCATCAGCGTTCTATTTCGATCGGGTCTTCACCGAAGTTCTTCGTCCGCAGGATCGCCCAGCGGAACTCCTGCTCGGAGGGTTCGTGCGTCGGCGCTTTGGCCCACACGCTGCCCGAGCCCGTGCGCCCGCGGTCCGGCGCCGAAATGGGGCCGCGCAAGATCGGATCGCTGAGCGTCGCCATCCAGTCTCCCAGGCGGTCCGCCAGCTCATCCTTGACCACCTCGTGCCCCGGATCTTCGATCAGGTTCCGCGTCTCCCCGGGATCATTCACCAGGTCGTACAACTCTTCCGCCGGCCGCGGCGTGGCGAAATGCTCGACAAGAAAATCAGAGCCGTACCGCTGCGCCACCGGCCCGCTGATTTGCACCGGCCACCCCGGTTGGTAGTTGCGGATGAACTTATAGCGCCACGTGCGCACGCAGCGCATCGGGTCATACTCCCCGCCGTGCCAGGTCATCGCCGCAAAGATCGCGTCGCGCGTCTCGCCTCGCTCCCCGCGCAGCCGCCGCAGGAACGATCCGCCCTCCACCCGCGCCGGCACCCCCAGCCCCGCGATGTCCAGCACCGTCGGCAGCACGTCCACGTGGCTCGTCAGCCGCGCAAGCCGTCGCCCCGCAGGGATGCGTCCCGGCCAGCGGCAGATGAACGCGGCTTTGATGCCAGGATCATACAGGGTCATTTTCGCGCGGGGGAATTCCGGTCCGTGGTCCGTCGTGACGAAGATCACCGCGTCGTCGCTCAGCCCGAGGTCGTCCAACGCGTTGAGCACGCGCGCGACCGCCGCGTCTATCTCCTTGATCCGCTCGTAGAAGGTTGCCAGGTCCGCGCGGACGAGGGGCGTGTCCGGCAGAAACGCAGGCACGTCCAGCGTCTCCGCGAGTTCCTCGTCGTACTCTCGGCCATAAGGCCGGTGGATGTCCGCAAAACCGAGCAGGAGGAAGAAGGGCTGCGCGTCCGTCCGGTGATTCGCCAGCCACGCGACAGCCTTCTCCCCGATCTCTTCTGCCGAGAGCCCCTCTGCGGCAGCCGGCGCGTCAGGAAACGCCGTGTCCGCCTCGGCAAACGTCAGGTCCCACGGCTCCTGCCGCTCATCCTGCACGCCGATCAACGCGGTGTGATAGCCCCCGCGGCCGAGAATCTCCGGCAGGTCCATCTCCCCCTGCCGGTACCGCCAGCCGCGGTGCGTCAACCCGAGGATGCCATGCGATTGCGGGTGCCGGCCCGTCATGATCGAGGCGCGCGCGGCCGAACACGACGGCGCGGGCGAGAAGTGCATCTCGAGCACCGCACCCTGCGCGGCGAGCGCGTCCAACGCCGGGCTTTCGACATCCGGCCGGCCGTAGCAGCCAAGCCAGTCGCCCAGATCGCGAACGATGATCCCGATGATATGCGGACGCTCGGGCGTACCGTTGCCGTTAAGCATAGACGCTAGTCGAGCGCATTCACTTTGTTCACGCGACGGCGGAAACGCTCGCCGCCGTCGAACTCGGCAGTCAGATAAGCGCGCACCAGCGCCTTCGCCAGCTCCGGACCGATAATCCGGCCGCCAAGACACAGCACATTCATGTCGTCGTGGGTGACGCCCTGCGCGGCCGAGTACGTGTCATGGCACAGGCACGCCCGGATGCCCCGCAGCTTGTTCGCCGCCATCGTCACGCCCACGCCGCTGCCGCACACCGCGATGCCGCGCTCCGCGCGGCCCGACTGCACCGCCTCGCCGACCAACACCGCGAAGTCCGGGTAGTCGTCCACCGGGTCCAGCTCGTACGCGCCCAGGTCGAGCGCCTCGTGCCCCAGTTCGCGGATCGCGTCGAGAATGCTTTCCTTAATGGTCATCCCGCCGTGATCCATCCCAAGTGCGACGCGCATGATCTCTCCCTCTCATGCTGTACCGGAAGTTGCGCCAACATGGTTGGCGGTAACTTGCGGCGCCGGATCAGCCCTGCCCCACCTGGTGCGCCAGAATGATCGCCTCCGCGACGTCCTTCATCGGCTTCCGGTTGTCCATGCTCATCTTCTGGATCTTGCGAAACGCCTCGGCCTCGGTCAGACCCTGCTTGTCCATCAGGATGCCCTTCGCCCGGTCCACCAGCTTGCGCGTCTCCAGCGCCTCCTGCAGGTCCGACACCTGCTTCTGCAGGTCCTTGAACTCCGCAAACCGGGCCAGCGCCACCTCAATCGCCGGGCTGAGTTCTTCCTCGCGGTACGGCTTAACCAGATACGCGACGACCCCCGCCTCACGCGCGCGCTGCACCAGGTCACGCTGGCTGTACGCGCTCAGGAGCACGACCGGCGCAATCCGCTCTTCGGTCAGCACCTTGGCTGCCTCGATGCCGTCCATGTCCGGCATCTTGATGTCCATGATGACCACGTCGGGCCGCAACTCGCGCGCCTGGTTCACGGCGCTGCGGCCATCGGCCACTTCGCCCACCACCAGGTAGCCCAAATTCGTGAGCATCTCCCGCAGGTCCATGCGGATGAGGGATTCATCGTCGGCGATGATGACTCGTGTGCGCTCCATCTTGCCTCCTGACTGACTCGCAAGAAATAACGTTGGGGTTGCGAGCGGCCTACCCAGCGGCGGCGCTCGCGCTGATAACTGCTTTGGGATACGTCACGGTCGCAACCACGCCCCGCTCCGCATCGTTCTCCAACCGGATTTCCCCGCGCAGGTCCGCCTGCACGAGGCTGCGGACGATCTGCAACCCGAGGCTGTTCGTGTTGCCCAGGTCGAACCCCTCTTGTAGCGGTTCGCCATCGTCGCACACCTCAAGCTTAACGCTGTCTCCCCCATCGGTCAAGACTAACTTGATTTGCCCCTGCTGGCGGGTCTCGTAGCCGTGTTCGAGCGCGTTCTGCACCAGTTCGTTAATCACGAGCGCCGTCG
This sequence comes from Anaerolineae bacterium, assembly GCA_025454635.1. Classification (GTDB taxonomy): domain Bacteria; phylum Chloroflexota; class Anaerolineae; order CG2-30-64-16; family CG2-30-64-16; genus JALOOB01. Next base: position 17 of record JALOOB010000339.1, on the reverse strand, counting down.
CCGTCGCCTGCTGTGAC
>JALOOB010000069.1 GCA_025454635.1 Anaerolineae bacterium | reverse complement strand
TGGCCGGTCGACGCGGCGCGCTTCGGGAAGAACCAGAGCTCGTGGTAGTTACGCGTGACTTCCTCGCCCCCCGCGGTGAGGAGGCGGAAGGTGACGCGCACCGGGCCGGCCTGCGCAACAGAGGGCGCGCGGAAGCGGAGCGTGCCCGCCTGCGCCACCGCCCCGGTGAGAGCCATCGGGCCGGGGCGCGTCCAGCTCCCAGCGCACGCGCGCTCCGTTCAGGTCGCGCGGGGAGTAGTGCGAGACGTGGACCTTGAGTTGGACGACGTCTCCCGTGTAGTAAGCGGTCTTGTACAGCTGGGCGAAGACGATGTCGTCGCCGTTGAAGTGCGGCAGTTCGCCCGCGATCTGCTTCGGGTTGCGGTGCATGTCGAGCGCGCCGTTGGCCTCCCAGTGGACGTCGGTCAGCTCGGTGAGCACGTAGCCCTGGATGGCGTTGTGGCGGCGCATTTCCTCGATCTCGGCCTTGACCGCCTGCGTCTGCAGGCGCTGGCTCGCGCGGATCAGGCAGGGGAGGGCGCCGAACGCGCGCCACATGGCATATGTCTTGAACCGTTCGTCCACGCCGTGCGGGTAGACGACGCCCTTGCCCCAATCGTGCCCCTGCTCGAACCACCACGGCTCCTTGCCGCCGTAACCTGCGAAGAGTTGCTCCAGGTCGGGGAGGCCCCAGTTGCCGAACTCGGACATGAGCAGGGGCTCGTCGCCGCGGCGGCGATTTTCCGCCGCGGGCGGGCGGGGCTTGACGTGCCACGGGTCCTTCATGAAACGCTTGACTTCTTTATAGTTGCGGTACTCGTGCGCGAAGGTCCACCACGGGCGGCGGGCAAACTGCGCGATCCAGTCGCGCCAGTGGTTGAAGTGGTCGGGCTGCGCGTAGTAGTTGTGGAAGTCCTCGATGTCGGTCACGACGTGCGCATTGCCCCAGCAGGCCGAGTTGTCGACGACGAGGCGCGTGGGGTCGAGCGCCTTGAGATGGTCGTACTCGTCGGAGAGCCAGCGGCGCTGCGCGGGGTCGGTGATGTCGAGGCCCCAGTTCTCGTTGATGATCGTCCAGATGATGATGGACGGATGATTCCAGTCGCGGCGGACCATGCCCTCGATAGTCTGGCGCGCCTGCGTTTGCGCGTGGGCGGTCAGCTCCGCGTGATTGGGCAGCTCGGTCCAGACGAGCAGGCCGAGCCGGTCCGCGAGATCGTAGTAGCGCGGGTCGCCCACCTTGATGTGGATGCGGAGGCAGTTGAAGCCCATCGCGAGCGCCTGGCGCATCTCGGACTCGATAAACTCGGCCGAGGGGGGCGTGTAGACGAGGTCGGGATAGTAGTCCTGGTCGAGCGCGGCGCGCATGTAGACGGGCCGGCCGTTCAGCAGGATCTGGCCGTCGCGCGTCTCGACCGTGCGGAAGCCAAAGCGCTCTTCGACTTCGTCGCGAGGGGATGCGTCACTGCTGGATGCGATCATGACGCGCAGGCGGTAGAGGTGCGGGCCGGTAACGTCCCACGAGAGGGGGTCGGGGACGATGAGTGAGAAGCGGAGCGTGGACGGAGTGTCCTTCGGCTGCGCGCCTTGCTGCGGCAAGCCGCTCCGCTCAGGATACTCCTCCCCCTGCGCGACCAGCGAGTCGTCGGGCGCAAGGATTTCCGCGCGGAGCGTGTCGCCGGCAGGAAGCGGTCGGCTGAGATCGACTTCGACCTCGACGCGGCCGGTGCTCAGGTCGGGCGTGACGCGGGCGGCGACGATGTGGCGAGCGGGACGGATTTCGAGCCAGACCGACTGCCAGATGCCGGAGAGCATGCCGTACCAGGACTGCTTGCCGTGGGCGATCTCGGGGAAGCGGTCGGGCGAGTCGTCGACGCGAACGCGCAGCGTGTTGCTGCCCGCGCGGAGCGCGGCGGTGACGTCCAGCTCGAAGGGGAGGTAGCCGCCTGTGTGCGCGCCTACTTCGGCGCCGTTGAGGCAGACGCGCGCCTCGTGGTCGACCGCTCCGAAGTGGAGGATGGCGACACGATCCCCCTGCGGCCAGTCCGCCGGGGCATCGAACGCGCGCTCGTAGGTGGCCGGGCCGGTGTAGTGCCGGAGGTCGTCGCCGGTGGCCTGCCAGGGCGCGGGGACGATGATCGGGCGTCCCTCCTGGGGCAAGGGCGTCGCGCCAGGCGAGAATACAGGAAACCCCGACGAGGTCCGGTCGTCGGGGTCGATCAGGATGCGCCAGGGGCCGTCTTTGCCCCCGTCCAGTTCGATACGCTCTCGCTGCGCCAACTCACTCACTCCTCTGCAAGAAGGACGAGGCTGCCACGAATTCAGCGAACTGCACGAATTCGCGTCACTCGTCAGATTCGTCGAATTCGTGGCGGCCTCGTCCGGGCTAATCTACGCGATTATACCGTTTGTCCGGCCGTCACCTGCTCCACCCGCAGCGGCGACGCGATGGGCGGCACGGACCGCGCCATGTGCGCCTGGAACCGGTCCACGAGGGGCGTGCGCTCCCGGCGCAGGACGCCGTCCGCGTCGAACGTCGCGTCGTAGATGCCCAGGTGGATCAGGTAGCTCGCCAACGGCCGGCGGCCCTTGCGATAGGCCCAGTCGATCATGGTGAACATCGGGAACCAGGTGTACCCGACGACCGGGACGCCCTGCTCGCGCAGGCTGAACATGCCGTTGATGGTGCCGTCCATCCATCGCTCGCGCGCGGCGAGCCCGCCCAGGCTGGACGTCTCGGTGATCATCACCGGCTTGCCATAGCGGTTGTAAAAGTCCGCGACGGCTGCCGCGACGTGCCCGCCGTGGGTGTTGATCGACTTTGCGCGCATCCGGCCGTCAGCCGCGGGGGCCATCTCCTTGGCCGACCACGGGTAGAAGTTGGCCCCGAGCACGTCATAATCGACCGCATTCTCGCGATACCACAGCAGATCGCTCTCCCGCACGCCGTTCTTGCGCAAGCGCGGCGTCAGCGCATGGTCTTCGCCGACGCGGCCGGTGGTCAGGTCGAGCGCAATGTACTGCAACTCGTTGCTCAACCGCACGCGCTCCTGCAAGGACTCGACGCGCGTCTCGTTGCGCCACAGCGCCTCGACCTGGACAGTGCGCCAATGCGGCGCAACTGCGGCGATAGCCTTGACCGTCGCGATCATGCCGCGGGTCAGCGCCATAATCATTTTGAAATAGCCGTCGTCGCCCGACAGGTAGGGCGGCCACAGCCCCTCGTACCCGCACATACTCGCATTGACGAGGGGCTCGTTGAGCGGCGTGTACCACTGGATCAGCGAGCCGTAGCGCTCGGCCACTTTGGCCGCGTACTCGGCCACTGCGTCGGCGTAACAGCAGTTGATAAAGCTGTTCTCCATCCACAGCGGCGTGCCGTAGTGCATGACGTCGAGGATCGGCGTGATGCCCTTGACATTGACCAGGTAGTCGAGGCATGCGTCGGTCCACGACCAATCCCAAACATCCGGCTTCGGCTGCACCTTGTACCAGGGGATGCCCCAGCGGAGGGCATGGACCCCGGTCTCGGCGACCAGGTCGAAGTCGGACTTCCACTGCGCATAATGCTGCGTCAGCTCATATTCATCAAGCGCCCGCAGGCCGTGTCGGACATGCGGGATGAACGTATCTTCGATGCCGGTCGCCCAGGTGAACTCGCGACCAAAGGTCGCGGGGCCGAATGTCGCGAAGCCGTAGGCGCCTTCTTCGTAGCGGGGGAGCGTTGCGTCCATGTAAGGTTATTGCACCTGCCTGAGTTGGGTGTGCTTTATGCGTCCCGGCGCGCCGCGGTTGACGAGGGCTGTGCGTCAACGGCGTGGGGTGGCGCGCCTTTAGGACGTCGAGAATGGTTGTTTGGTTCAATCACGGCGCGGGCTGCGGCTCGGTCAACGATTCCGGGAGCACCGGCCTCCCGTCTTGCCATTCCAGCCGGTTCATATAGACCAGGCGGCGGTCGCCTTTGGCCCCGTTGATGACTTCCCATCCGTGATAAATGATCCAGTGCTGGCCGTCGACCTCGATGATCGTCTGGTGGCCGGGGCTGAGGACCATATCGGGCGGCTTGCGCATTTGGCTTTCCAGCAACGGGTTGTCGGCCGCGTCCTCGCAGGGGCCAAGCGGACTCTCGCACAGCGCGTATCCGACCGCGTACTTGATCCCACCGTAATCGTTTGCGGAGTAGAACAGGTAGTACTGGTCGTCGCGCTTGAGCATCGTCGGCGCCTCGATAACACTGCCTTCCCAGGGCCTATCGTTCGAGACAAGCCGCTGCGGCTCGCCGACAAGACTCAGGCCGTCGGGCGCGAGCTCTTGCGAGTAGATGTACGTGGGCTTCCCGCAGCAGTTCCCGTCGTTTTTGTAAAGCAGGTAGAGCTTGTCGTCATCCTGGAAGGGGCTGGCGTCGATAGTGCCCCCTTCCTCGATCTGGCAGATGAGAGGCTTATCGGATGCGTCCCGGAACGCGCCTCCGGGCTCGTCGGCAGTGGCCGCGCCGACACACTGCCGGTTTGAAGTTTTGTCGCGCGCAGTATAGTACAACACAAAATTCGATGCAAATTCCCTCACTTCCGGCGCCCAGACATCCGGCTGAGTCGGCTTGACCCAGGCCGCCAGTTCGGGCATGGCGTCGGGCAGCATCTCCCACTTCAGCAGGTCCTCCGAGCGGGCGAGCTGCACGTTCTTCCCCGAGGAATTGGTTGCGTACGCGTACCACACGCCGTCGGCCTCAAGCACGAAGGGGTCGGGGAAGTTGTCCGTGATGATGGGGTTGCGGAATGCGCCGGGCGCCAGGGTTGGCGCGGCAGTTGGCGCGGCAGTTGCCGTGGCCGCGGCGGTTGGCGCAGGTGGCGCGCTGGTCGGCGCGGCCGTTGGCGCCACCTCGGTGGCGGGCGGCAACTCTGTCGCCGGCGCCACATCGGTGGCGGGAGCGGAGCAGGCGGCCAGAAGGAATATCAGCGCGAGCAGCAGAGCGGCCGGCGTGTTCTTCATCGTCGAATTACCCCTTCAGCCCCGACGTTGCGACAGACTGGACGACGTACCGCTGGAGAAAGACGTAGACGAGAAGCACCGGCACCGCGACGATGACCGCGCCGGCCATCATCAAGCCGTACTCGGATGTGTACGCGCCTTGCAGCGTGCGGAGGCCGGGCTGGAGCGTCTGCACCGCGCGGTCTTTGAGCACGAGCAGCGCCCAGAGGAAGTCGTTCCAACTCGCCAGGAACGTGATGACGGCCAGCGTCGCCAGCGCGCCCTTGGTCAGCGGCAGGACAACCTGCAGGAAGGTCTGGAAGGTGCCCGCGCCGTCGATGTACGCGGCTTCCTCCAGTTCTTTCGGGATGGTCTCATAGAATTGCCGCATGAAGTAGACGCCGAACACGCCGGCCAGCGCGGGGATGATGACCCCGCTGAACTTGTTGAGCATCCCGAGCTGCGCGACGGTGACGAAGTTCGGCACGAGGAACATCACGCCGGGCAGGAAGAGCGTGGCCAGCAGCATTGTGAAGAGCACGCGGCGGCCGGGAAACTCCAGCCGGGCGTAAGCATAAGCCGCGAGCGCATCGACGACTAGCACCAGCGCGGTGGTAATCGTGGAGACGATCAGCGTGTTGACAAACCAGCGGCCGATGGGCGTGGACGGGTTGCTGAGGATGCGCGTGTAGTTGTCGAGCGTGATCACCTGCGGAATCCAGTGGATCTCGCGCGAGAAGAGCTGCGACTTGAGCTTGAGCGAAGTCGAGAACATCCAGATGATCGGGATGATGATGATGATCGCCACAAGCGCCATCAGCGAGTAGATCAGCACGCGGGTGAGAATCTTGCGCGCGCGGTAGCTGAGGAAGCGCGGCTCCTGGACGGTTGCTGTTGTGGTTGTCATGCTTCCTCCTTACCCTTCCCCGCGGCGGCGCAGGATCAGGTTGTTCGCATAGGAAAAGCCGATCATGATGGCCGCGACAATGAACGACATGGCGGCCGCGCTGCCCTGGAAGGGGCGGACGAAGCCCTCGTCGAAGATGCGGTACATGACGGGCTGGGTTGCGCCGCCGCCGGTCGAGAGGCGCGGATCGCCGCGCGTCATCATCATGGGCTGCGCTAACAAGTTGAAGGATGCGATGATCGTCATGGTCAGAATGAAGATCATGACCGGGCGGAGCATGGGCATCGTGATCGAGCGGAAGACGGACCAGCGGCCCGCGCCGTCGATGGCCGCGGCTTCGTAAAGCTCCGGCGGGATTTCCTGGAGCGCGGCCAGCAGGATGATCATGTTGTAGCCCATCGTCCACCAGACTGTCGCGATGACGATGGTCCACATGGCGTAGGGCATGGTGGACAGCCAGCGCGGCGTCGGGAGGCCGATTTCCTTGAGATAGTAGTTGAGCAGGCCGCCCTGGCTCTGGAAAATCCACCACCAGATGAGCGAGATGACGGCAGCGGAGAGCACCCAGGGCGCGAAGTAGATCGCGCGGAACGCGTTGGCGCCCTTGACGCGCGTGTTAAGCAGAAGCGCAAGTCCAAGCGGGATCAGCACGAGGAAGGGCACGCTGAGCAGGACGAACTGCACGGTGACCTTCATGGCGTTCCAGAACTCGTTGAACTTGGTGCTGCCTGCGCGGAAGAGGGCGGCGTAATTGTCGAGACCGATAAACTGGGCCTGTTCGGGGCGCAGGAAGTCGTAGTTCTGGAAGCTGATCCAGAGCCCGCGGAAGAGGGGATAGAAAACAAAAACCGCAAAGAAGAGCATGTGCGGCAGGAGGAACAGGTAGGGCGTCAGGCTGATGCGCCTGCGCGTCCTTGCTGCCGGCGCGCCATTGCGGGTTGCTGTCACTGCCATAGGTCTTCTCCTCTTTGCCGCAGAGGCCACAGAGGTCTCAGAGAGGGCAGGGGGGAGGTCATCTCGCCCCCTGTGTTCCCCGCCCCGGTGATCCCTGTGTCCTCTGTGGCTGACTACCCTTATTGCGCGGGCTGCGGCGCGTCGCCGTAAGTCGCGCGGTTCTCTTCCAGGATCTGCGTCGCGCGCTGCGCGGCGTTGTCCAGGGCTGCCTTGATGTCGGTCTCGGTGCCGTTCATGATCGCGCCGACTGCCTCACCCAGCGGGCCGAAGGCATCGGTGATGCCGGGGACCGACGGCGGGAAGATCGCGTTTTCGACCGAAGGCGCGATGTCGACCTGCGGCGTGACGGCCTTGAACTCGTCGCTGCCGCGAACCGTGTTGCTCGCCGGAATCTGGCCGGCCTTCGCCCACGTCACGGAGTTGTCGACGAGGTACTTGATGAAGATGGCGGCCGCGGCGTCCTTGCAGGCGTCCGGGCTCTGCTTCGCCGGCAGCGTCAGCTGATGCGAACCGGCCCACACGGCCGCGTTCGGGCCGATCTGCGGGACGGCGGTCGCGATGCCGTTGAACTCGACGCCTTCGCCGGTGACGTTGGTCGTCTGCCAGATGCCGTTCCAGATCATGCCCGCGGCGCCGGACTTGAAGGCGGCGAGTTCGGCGTCGACTTCGAGGTTCGGCTCGGAGTAGGCGGCCTGCGCGTCCTTCATCCACTGGAGCGCCTGAACGCCCGCATCGCTGTTCCAGGTGACCTCGGTGCCTTCCGCGTTGAATTCGGAGCCGCCGAACTGGTGCAGCATCTGCTGGAAGATCTGCTGGACGGGGAAGCCGCCGGTGAGCAGGAAGCCCTTGTTGTCGCCCGAAGTGACGGCCTTCGCCGCGGCCTCGAACTCTTCGGCGGTCTTCGGCGCGGCGGTGATGCCCGCAGCTTCGAGCAGGTCCATGTTGACGAACATGGTCATCGGGTGAATGTCGAGTGGGATGGCGTAGCGCTGGCCCGCGACTTCGCCCGCGGCCCAGACGGCCTCGGGGTAGTCGTCGCCGGAGACGCCCATGGCTGTGACAACCTCGTCGATCGGGCGGAGCACGCCGCGGAACGCCTGCGTGGCGACCTGATCCGCGTGGACGATGGCCACGTCGGGCAGGGTGTCAGCCGCGGCCGCGGTGGTCAACTGCGTGTAATACTCGGCCTGGCTGGTCATGGTCACGCGGATGTTCGGGTTGGCCGCGTTGAACTCGTCGACCATCTGGCCCATGAAGGGGCCGTCGGGGCCGGTGAACGGGTTCCAGTACTGGAGCTCGACGTTGGCGCACTCAGCGGGAAGCGTCCCGGCTTGCCCACCGGTCTCGCCGCCGGTCGCAGCGGTGGCTTCGGGCGTGGCGCCGCCGGCTTCGGTTGTGGCGGCCTCGGTCGGCGCTGCGGCCTCAGTCGGGGCGGCGGCTTCGGTCGGCGCGGCAGGCGCTTCGGTGGCGGCCGCCGGAGCGGTTGTCGCCGCAGGCGCTTGCGTGGCCTGCCCGCCACCGCCGCAGGCGGACAGCAGCATGGACAGGATGACCAGTACAGGTACGACAGTCAACAGTAACTTCTTCATTTGTTTGCATCTCCTCCTTGGAGCGCGGCTGGCACTTCTGCAATACAGTCGCTTGGTTTGATGGTCGATACGTCAGTCAGTCGATTACAGATTTTGTTCCCGATGGTTTCACCTCCTGTCTCTCATCCTTTCCGGTAACGGTACCGCAGCACCAGGTCTTGCGGGTAGTTCCCGAACCGGCTGCCGAACAGGTTGATGCCGCCGACATTGGCGGCGTCGTCCTTGATGCCAATGCGCACGGTGAGCGTGCCCCCCGTGCCCAGCTTGAGCGCGTCGAGCGTCACGTCGGACGCGCGCACGCCGTCGACGAAGCTGCCGTTAGGCGTGACTTTCCACACTTTGAGCAGCCCGTACTGCGAGTTGTCGCTGTCCCACCACTCGGGGGTCAGCACGCCCCGGTTGCCGCCAAAATCCGCCGGGCTGGTCCACGTGCCGATCTCCACGCTGTTGATCCAAACCGTGATGTCGGAGGGCCAATCGGAATGATGGAGCGGCGCTTCTGAACACACTTCGAAGCTGAACTCGACTGTGTCTAGGCTGACGTTGGGCGGCAGGCGGTTTGGGAAGCGGTATTCGACGTAGCCCTTGTGGAACCAGATGAGCTGCGCGCTGAGGCGGTCGGGCTCGAAGAAAGTGGCGGGCTCGTCGAGATGGCCGATGATGCCGGTGGCGCTGACGAGGCCGCACGTCGGCGCCGCGCGGGCGTCGACGTAGGCGCCGAGCGGCATGGCGACCTCGGTGGTGAGTTCTTCCTGCAGCCGCTCAAAGGGCAACTGGATAGTGACCCGATCGTACATCCGCGCGCAGACCTTCTGCAGCCCGCGCGAGGCGGGGCGAATCTCCGTGCGGATGAGCCCGGCGTGCTCGAGGATGTTCACGTGCAGGGTGACGGTGGAGGGAGGCCAGCCGAGCGCATCGGCGATTTCGAGCACGGAGCAGGTGTGCGCGCCAAGATACTGGAGGATCGCAAGGCGCTTGTCGGAGCCGAGCGCCTTTAGGATCTCTTCGAAAGCGGCGAGACTCGAGCCGGTGGGGGCGAGATGCAACACCCGGCCGGTCTTCGGTTCGAGCTGGGCAGGCTCTGTGACCATATCGCCACCTCTTTCCGTTGTGAAACGGAAGTTACTGTTTCAAAACGCACATTTCGTCGGAATGACGTAGAATAGTACGTTTTGCGTAGGTTTTCCGTCCCTCATTAGACGGATTTGCGGCAATTGCCGCAGCTTGTTCTGTTTAACTATTGAAGAATATAGCGCATTAAGCGCCGGTTGTCAAGAGGATATTGGCGGCAGTTGCCATGAATTTTGCAAATTAAGCGGATTGCCTCGTTGCAGCCGTCGATTGCGCGTAATTCGCGGCGGCGTTTCGTGACTGGGACGCGCGCCACGTTCCGGCGCCGCGTGTCGTTATAGACTGGTGTTCCAAACCCATGGCATATAGGAGGTTACGAACGTGGACCGACTTGACCGCGAACATTTGATAGCGCTCGCCGGGGAGCGCGAGGGACCATGCGTTTCGATTTACCAGCCGGCCGATCCGCCGGGGCGCGAGGCGTTGGCAGGGCCGATCCGGTTCAAGAACCTGTTGGACGAGGCGGAGGACCGGCTGGTGGCGCGGGGCATGAAGCGGCCGGACGCGCATGAATTGCTCCGGGAGGCGTGGGCGCTGCACGGGGACGCGGGATTCCATCGCGCGCCCGGGCTGTCGCTGGCTCTGTTCGCCGCGCCGGGCTTCTTCGAGTATTACCGCGTGCCGGTGGATGCGCCGGAACTGGTGGCGGTGAGCGAGCGGTTCCACCTGGCGCCGCTGTTCCCGCTGCTGACCGGCGACGGCCGCTTTTTTGTGCTCGCGCTGAGCCAGAACCAGGTGAAGCTGTTCGAGGGCGACCGGCACGCGCTGCGCGAGGTCGAGTTGGACGCGAAGGTGGCGAAAAGCCTGGCCGAATGGAAAAAGTACGACGAGGATGTGGAGTCGCTCCAGTTCCACACGCGGACCGATAACCCGATCAGCGCGGGCGAGCGCTCGGGTATCTTCTACGGCTCGGGAAGCGGCGCGGACAAGGACGTCAAGGACGACATCCTGCAGTGGTTCAAGCAGCTCGAGGATGCGGTCGAGGCGAAGATTCGCGGGGAGCGGTCGCCGCTGGTGCTGGCGGGCGTCGAGTACCTGCTCCCGCTGTACCGGCAGGCGAGCGGCTACGGCCGCATCCTCGACGAGGTTATCACGGGGAATCAGGAGAACACCCCTCCCGCGGAACTGCGCAAGCGCGCGTGGGAGCTAGTCGAGCCGCACTTCGCGGACGAGGAGCGCGCGGCGCGCGAGGCATACGCCATCCAGGCGGGCCGCGGGACGGGGATCAACCGGCTGGGCGAGGTGCTGCGCGCGGCGCACGATGGCCGGGTGGACACGCTCTTTGTCAAGCTCGGGGCCCAACGCTGGGGCGCGTATGATGCCGTGAAGCGGAAGGCGGCGGACCGCGCGCTTGCGGCGGGTGAGGATCCGCGGCCGGGGGAGCGCGACCTGCTCGACCTGGCCGCAACGCAGACCCTGCTGATGGGCGGGACGGTGTTCGTGGTGGACGACGTGCCGGGCGGTGGGGAGCTGGCCGCGGTGGTGCGGTACTAGCAGGTGGCAGGCGGGGGTCAGGAACTCGTCAGGCGCGCGGGATAAGCGCAGGGTGTATACTGGCAGCCACAGGAGGAGTCCTATGGCTGCCAGTGTTTCTCGGCCGCGGGTCAACGCTCAGTTGGTCGTCCGCTTTGCCCTCGTTATGGTCTTTATCAGCGCATGCCTCTTCCTTGCCGCGGGAACGGTGCGGTGGCCGGCGGGGTGGGCGCTCGTCGTCCTGTATGCGGGGCTGTCGGTGGGGAGCCGTTACCTCGTTGCGCGGCGGCACCCGGACCTGATCGAGGAGCGCGCGCAGGCATTCAGCGCGCAGGGCGCGAAGCCTTGGGACAAGGTGCTCGCGCCGGTCGTGTCGGTCGGCGGATCGCTCGTGCTGCTCGTTGTGGCAGGGCTTGACTACCGGTTCGGGTGGTCGCCGGTTGTGCCTGTGTGGGCGCAGGTTGTGGCGTTCGTCGCGCTCCTGCTCGCCTATGTCTTCAGCACGTGGGCGATGCTGGCGAACAGATTCTTCTCCGGTGTCGTGCGCATTCAGACCGACCGGGGGCACGCGGTGGTAAGCGCGGGGCCATACGCCATTGTGCGGCATCCGGGGTACCTGGCGGCAATCGTGACGTACCTGGCGATTCCGGTCGCGCTGGGCACGCTCTGGGCGCTCGTGCCGGGGATCATCACGATCGCGCTCACAGTAATGCGCACCGCGTTGGAGGATAAGACGCTGCGGGCGGAGCTGCCGGGGTACGAGGAGTACGCGGGCCGCGTGCGCTATCGCTTGCTGCCTGGGGTGTGGTGAACGGCAAATAAGAAACCCGGCCTCTCAAAGAAGCCGGGTTTCTTGTTTGCCTTTGCGCTTAGTTCGACGGCAGAAGAACCGCGTCGATCACGTGAATCACGCCATTGCTGGCTGCGATATCGGCAAGCACCACGTTGGCGTCGTTGATCTGCACCTTGCCGTCCATCGCCTTGATGCGCAGCGGCTGGCCGAGGACGGTGTTGGCGAAGGTCAGCTTCGCGGCGTCGGCGGCCATGACCTTGTCGCTGACGACGTGGTAGAGCAGGATATCCTTGAGCTTCTCCGGCTCGGCGAGCAGGCCCTCGACGGTGCCGGCGGGCAGCTTGGCGAACGCCTCGTCGGTCGGGGCGAAGACGGTGAAGGGGCCATCGCTCTTCAGCGTCTCGACCAGGCC